>JADGAB010000480.1 GCA_015232245.1 Magnetococcales bacterium
CTTTTCAAAGGGAATTGCGCAGCAATTCCCGCGCGCCCAGCAGGCCGCGAAGCGGCGCCTTTCGAGCCGTGCGTTCCGCATTGCCGTCGGGTCGGAAAGGCAACATCCCGAAATGGGAGCGGTTTAACAAGAAGTCAAAAAAATCAATAGAATATTGATTTTCAAGCGTAAAGATAATATGGTCCGCAGCCGCCACGCTCTCCTCGATCTGTTTTTTCCCCCCTCGTGTCCCTCCTGCCGCACCCGGGTGGCCCAGGCCCATGCGTTGTGTCCCGTTTGCACCGAGGCCCTGCCCAAAGCGCCGGAACATCATTGCGTGCGCTGCGGGACGCAAACCGCGTTGCCTGAGTCTGGTTGCGCCGGCTGTTTGAATGACCCTTATGCCCGGGATGCCACCTATTTCGGTTTCGAGTACCAGGGGCTGATCGCGGAGTTGATCATTGGCTGCAAGTTCGGGGATCGCTCGGAACGGAGCGTTCTGCTGGGCGGACTCCTCTGGGAGCGGCTGGGCCGGGAACTGCTGTGGGAATCCCCGGATCTGGTGATTCCCATGCCTTTGCACTTGTTGCGTCTTCTGAAACGGCGTTACAATCAATCCGCCCTGATCGCCGGTGAATTGGCGCAGCGCCTGCAACGACCCCTGATGACCGGTTTGCTGGTGCGCAGCAAACGGACCCTGCCCCAGACCCGACTGGACGCCAGAAGCCGGAGGCGGAATGTGCAGGGGGCCTTCCAGGTGCGTGGAGAGGGGGTGCGGGGCCGTTCGGTGCTGCTGGTGGATGACGTGATGACCACCGGTGCCACTCTGGGCGCGGCGACTTTGGCGTTGAAACGGGCCGGGGCGGGCCGGGTGATCGGCGTCTGTGTGGCCCGGGTGGATCCGGATAAAGATTTCAAGTGAACGAACAGTCAACATGAGGAGCCTTGTATGCCCGAGATCGTGATGTACAGTACCACGGTATGCCCTTTTTGCGTCCGCGCCAAGATGCTGTTGAACAAGAAGAAGGCCCCCTTCGAGGAGATCAACCTCGACAAGACTCCGGAACGCCGCGACGAGATGGTGCAACGGGCCGGCGGACGGCGCACCGTGCCGCAGATTTTCATCAATGGTCAGCATATCGGCGGCTGCGATGATCTGCACGCTCTGGATCAGGCCGGCAAACTGGATGGATTGCTGGTGCCCTGATGAATCCCTTCGGTGCGGTCATACAAATGAATTCCGGCCTTGACCTGGCCAACAACCTCTCCATGGCGGAACGCCTGATGGAAGCCGCGGTGGGTCGGGGGGCCCAACTGCTGGTGCTGCCGGAGAACTTCTCCTTTTTCGGTGGCAGCGAGGAGGAGAAACGGGCCGCCCGGGAGGATCCGGTCCATGGACCAAGCCTCACCTTCCTCAAGGCGTTTGCCGCCCGGCATCGGGTGTGGATCTCCGGGGGATCGGTACCGGTGGCGGATCCGGGTTCCAGCAAGGCGTTCAATGTCTGTTTTCTGGTGGATGAGACCGGTGCGGTGCGGGCCCGTTACGACAAGATCCACATGTTCGACGTGGACGTGGGGGATGGCACCCGCTACCGGGAGTCGGATCATGTCCGGCCTGGCAAGCGTCCGGTGGTGGTGGACTCCCCGTTTGGCCGCATTGGTCTGACGGTCTGCTATGATCTCCGTTTTCCGGAGCTGTTTCGTGCGTTGAGCGCCCAGAACGCCGAGATCTTCACCCTGCCGGCGGCCTTCACGGTGGTGACGGGCCGGGACCATTGGGAGACCCTGCTCAAGGCCCGATCCATCGAGAATTTCTCCTACATGTTGGCCGCCGGCCAGTGGGGTCAGCATGCCGGCGGACGACAGACCTATGGACGTTCCATGATCGTGGAGCCATGGGGCACGGTGGTGGCCCAGTGCGCCGACGGGGTGGGTTATGTTCTGGCCCCTCTGGAGCGGGAGCGGATCATTCGCAGTCGTCAGCGCATCCCCTGCCTGAGCCATCGGAAATTGTGACGGTCCAGTGTGGG
>JADGAB010000481.1 GCA_015232245.1 Magnetococcales bacterium
GTTCAGCCACAGCACAAAAGGAACCTGATGATCCAGAACCGGAATTCCCGACAGGGCCTCCACTTTGCCGGATCCGTTCCACAGAATCGCCTGGCGATAGGAGATCAGGGAGAGGGTCTCGTTGACCATGGCAAAGTGCAACTCTTCCAGGGAACGGGTTTCCCGGGCCCGTTGCAACCTTTGCAGCAGCAGTACCAGCGGGGATAAAGGCGCGGTCATGGGGCAGGGGGGGTGATCTCCACCCGACCGCTCATGCCTGCGAGAAGATCGGGATTGGCCTGGGTGAAGGCTCCGGTCACTTTGATCGACTGGCTCACCGAATCGACCCGGGCGCCGATGCGCAGCACCTTGGCGGCAATGGCCCGTCTGGTCTCATCCACATGGAGGGTGAAGGGCATATCCGCCTTCAGCCACGCCAGCCACAGGGAGGGAGCGATGAATTCGAT
Source organism: Magnetococcales bacterium (assembly GCA_015232245.1). Classification (GTDB taxonomy): domain Bacteria; phylum Pseudomonadota; class Magnetococcia; order Magnetococcales; family Magnetaquicoccaceae; genus Magnetaquiglobus. The sequence continues at coordinate 447 of JADGAB010000481.1, forward strand.
CTCCAGATGGCTGTCGTCGAGGATGTCCAGAATGGGTTGACCGGCCTGCAGATATTGATGTTCCCGGGCTTTCTGTTCCGCCACCCGGCCCGCGAAGGGGGCGGCGAGGGTGCATTTGGAGACCGTGGCCTGCATCAGCGCCACCTCGGCCCGGGCTTTGGCCGCCTCGGCGGCGCTGGTGATCACCTCCAGTCCTCCCAGGGTTTTCATCTCCGCCAGCCTGGCGTTGACCGAGGAGACTTTTTCCGCGGCGGTGAGGGCGGCCCGGGCTTTTTCCAGTTGGGCCTTTTGCAGGACGCAATCCAGGCTGACCAGGGTCTCTCCGGCCTTGAAGCGCGCCCCTTCGGGAACGTGGATCCGATCGATCCGGGCGGGCAGTTCGTTGGAGAGGGTGGTGAAATGTTTCGGCAGGATCTGGGCCCGCAGACTGGAGGCCTGCAACGCGCTGGGTCCTGGCGCGGAAGAGGGGGTGTCGGTCTGGGATGCGCCATGGCCTGCAAAGAGGATCGCCACTCCCAAAGCAATGCCCCACGACACCGCTTTGGGAGTGAAATGGCGTCTGGTGATCATGGGTTGATGTCGATGAACGTGGAGGAGATCCACTGCCTCTCGCCGATGCGGGACCAAAGTTGATTTTTGCTCTGTTCGTAAACAGTCACGTTCTCTCCGGGTTGCAGAACATGCAGCTTCCGGTAGTGTTTGCCGGGTCCGGTATGCGTCTGCGCTGCGGCGTTGACCGTGGCGGCGGGCTCGGGTTTGGCCTGGGTTGGAGTGGCCTTGGCCTCAACCGGTGTCGTCACCGGGCGCGTCGGAGTCGCGGCAGCCGCAACCGGTGGCGATACCGGTTTGGCCGGAGTCGCGGCAGCCTCTTTGCGGGATTGGGGCTGGGTGAGTTGACCGGCCAGCCAGTTGTCCACCCGGGTGGTCAGGTCGGCAAGGCTCCCCTCCCGGATTGGCGTGACCGCCGGATCCTGACCCGTGGTGGCCATCATCCGACCCAGGGCGTTGTGGGCCTGGGCCAGGGATTGATAGCGTCGCAGTTCGGCCAGAATGGCGCTGGTGCTGCTGGAGATCCGATCCAGGGGGCTTTGCGCATCCTGGGAGGCCCGGTTTTCCATGTGTCGGGCCAGGGCCTTTTCCACCTGATAAAGCTCGTCGGTGCGCTGCAACTGGATGCTGGCCTGCTCGAACTGCCGCCAGGCCACATGCACCTGGGAGAGCAAAGCCATGCGCAGGGCCAGACGTTTGGCGGCGACCACCTCCTCGCTGGTCTTGCTGAAGGCCATCTGGGAGGGGCCGGAGAGCAGGTTCATCAGGTTCCAGGTGACCCGCAATCCCGCCTCGTACCAGTCCTTGTTCAGGGTGAACGAATTGTCGTCCCTCTGCCGGGAGGTGCTCAAGGAAATGCCGGGAAAGAGCTTCAACAGCGCCTTGCGGCTCTCGTCCGCCGTGATGCGGGTCTGATAGGACATCTCCCGCACATCCGGCTGATGGATCATGGCCATCTCTTCCATTTTTTCCAGGGGCAGGGTCCAGACCGGCGCCTGCAACGCCCCCTC
>JADGAB010000048.1 GCA_015232245.1 Magnetococcales bacterium
CGTCAGTTTTTTACGCCAGTTCCGATTCCGTTATCAAGAGAGTCGTCACTTATTGTCAAGAGAGATGGCGTTTTACACTGCGGCAGGCGAAGACTGAATGATTTTTTGCCAAGAGGGACGTCAGTTTTTTACGCCAGTTCCGATTCCGTTATCAAGAGAGTCGTCACTGGCTGAATGTTTTTTTGCCAAGAGGGGCGTCAGTTTTTTACGCCAGTTCCGATTCCGTTATCAAGAGAGTCGTCACTGGCTGAATGATTTTTTGCCAAGAGGGGCGTCAGTTTTTTACGCCAGTTCCGATTCCGTTATCAAGAGAGTCGTCACTTATTGTCAAGAGAGATGGCGTTTTACAACAGGTCCAATATTAGAGAGCCATGTTATACATTGAATTCAAAGGCAATAAGCGGGTCCAAAACCTGTGGACCCGCGAGGGGGTGGGTCCACAGGTTTTGGAGAATGTCGCCGGAGAGAAGAGAAAAAGGCCGTTTTTCGATTCCCGCAGGCCCAGTTCCAGACCGAGTGCGTTTCCAAACTTTATTGGCTATCTATTGAAAATGTTGGAATTTTTTCGATAAAAAAAGCCGCCCGGAGGAGGCGGCTTTTGTGCGGAGAAAATCTTTCACAAATGAAATGGTGAACCAAAATGGGATTTCCAAACCAAATTCTCCGTCCTTTGTTGCAGTGCAACACGGAGTAGAGTTCAAGGGTGTTTTGGTCGCCAATTGATTCAGCATATAAGGCTCTTCCGGCGGAAGCGTACCTGAGGGGGTGACAAGGCGTGGACATGTGTCTCCTAATGGGGGTGCTACCCTCAACCAAAAGGAGATCAGCCATGTCCACGAGCATACTTTACCATGCCTTTGAGATTCGGGAATATGTTTATATGCGGACCCGCCACAAAGACGGGAGTACCGTCTTTGAAGTTGAGCGTGGCGACCTGCGCCGCTTGAGATGTCCGCAATGCCGCTCTTACGACGTGACCAGGAAGGGGATTGTCGTGAGGAGGTTGCGGATGGAGCCCATTGGAATGAGGCAGAATTTCTTGGAGGTCTCCATCCAAAGAGTGGCGTGTGCCGCTTGTGGAGTGACGCGACAGGTATCGTTGCCGTTCGCTGACCCTCGCAGCTCCTATACCCGGCGATTTGAGCGCTACGCCCTGGAGTTGTCCAAGGTGATGACCATCGGAGATGTGGCGTCGCATCTGGGGATTTCCTGGGACACGGTGAAGGAGTTTCAGAAGCGATATTTGAGAAAACGCTTTGAAAAACCGAAAGTTGGCAAACTGAAATTGCTGGCTGTCGATGAGATTCACGTCGGAAAGTTGACCTTTCTGACAGTGGTTATGGATCTGAAGACCGGCGCGGTGGTGTTTGTCGGAGATGGCAAGGATAGTGAGGCATTGGCGCCGTTCTGGCAGCGATTGAAACGAGCGCGTGCCCGGATTCAGGCTGTAGCCATGGACATGGGCCGGGCATTCATCCATGCGGTTCGTCGGAATCTGCCGGAGGCCACAATCGTGTTTGATCATTTTCATGTGATCAAGCTGTTCAACGAAAGATTGTCACAATTGCGCAGAGATGAACAAAAAAAGGCGGATGATCAAGGCAAGGAAGTGCTCAAAGGCACCCGTTGGCTGTTGCTGAAAAGGCCACGCAACCTGGATGACGAACGCAATGAGGCAGAACGTCTGCGAGAGGCGCTGGAGGCCAACCAATCCTTGGCGACGGCCTACTACATGAAAGAGGACCTGGGACGAATCTGGCGGCAGATGGACAGAGAGTCGGCAGCGTTTTTGTTGGATGATTGGATCAAACGAGCGGTTGTATCGGGCATCGGCATGTTGGTGCGATTCGCCAAGACTCTGGTCGCACACCGGGAGGGTGTCTTGGCCTACTACGATTTTGATGGGATTTCGACCGGCCCCCTGGAGGGTATGAACAACAAGATCGGTCTGTTGCAGAGGAGAGCTTATGGTTTTTCAGATATGGAGTTCTTCAAGCTGAAAATCATGGCGTTGCACGAGGCCACGGCCGTCCTGATTGGGTGATCTTACCCCCTCAGGTACGCTTCCGCCGGAAGAGCCGCATATAACGAGGCGGCATGATCTGCAAAGGCTTTTTTGCGGCGCGTCGGAATGTTTTCTGTGCGCCACAGGACACCTGTGGACCAGTTTGCGGGTAGCGTTTGGGTGGCGATGGCCTTGTCGTCATTCTTTGGTCCAAAAGTCAGGAGACGGCGAACACCTCATCCACGGAGTTGGTGAGCAACCGACCCTTCTCGCCGGGAGACCGTTTGGGCGATGCCATCAACGCAGATGCGGAGTCAGAATATCTCGGACAAACTTGCAATCCCGATCTTTGCCCGTCACCAACGCCGTGATCTGCTGCTTCACCTGATCAAGTCTGCCGGTCTGCTCCGCCCCTTGGATCGCCAGCCGGTACGCACTCAGTACGTCCATTCCGGTGATCTCGTATCCGTAGCCCTGGCAAAGCCAATGAAGTGAGGCCATGGCAACGCCCATGGCAAATTCAGGGTCATCCACGACGGTATCCCTCGCCGCCCGGTTCAGGGTATGGGGGTCACAGGGGCTTTTGCCTGCCAAATGAAGGGCCAGATCCCGGAATCCCAGTTGACGCGCCGTGGCGAACCATTTTCCCTCTTGACCCGGGGTGGATTCAATCAGATCCATCAACACCACGGTTGGATCCTTGCGGGGATACTTCTTCACCACCGCTCGGAAGGTGTTGATGTGGGTGCTGGCCCGGTTGCTCCTCATGGCGTAGCGCTGATACGCCTCATCCATCTCGCCGATGGAAAGCAGGTACTCTTCGCAATCCTGGTCGATCAGGTGCTGGTCGTTGATGTGCCTGCACTTCTCGGCAAAGGCCATGGCAGCTTCCTTGCCGCTGATTCTGCCCAGCGCCAGGAACCCAAAACGGTGATAGTGCCAGAAGGTGTGCGGGGCCCCTTCGAGAAGGGCCAGCAACTCCTCGTACCGCTCCGCCTTGAACAATGAGGAAAGACAGGCGGAAACGCCATGGTAGTACCCTCCGGGTCGGCGCTCTTTCCAATGAGCACGCACCGAATCGATGAGCCGGTCTGCCCATTCCGAGGCCTTTTCCCGGGTGCCGCAGATCTCCCCCCATACCTCGCCGAGGTCATCAAGGTAGCCATATCCGTCTTCCTGGTAGGCTTTCCAGATTCGCTCCAACCACTTGCCCCGATGTTGTTCGTCAACCTCGGCCTGAGCGATAATCGGCACCATGGCAACCATGGCGTTGCGGACGGCGGTTCCCATGGCTCCGGACGAGGAATCCACTTGCTCGATGGCTGGCACCACCTTTTCCAGAAAGATAACCGCGCCCTCCCCACCCAGTACCGAATCGGTCTTGGCGATCTTTTTGATCTCGGCCACCGCCTCCTTGACCCGCTGGATGGCAGGCTGAGATCGCCAGCCGAACCCATTCCTGCGGAATCGGGGAACGAAGGCCCATGGGTACGTCGGCAACTTCATGGCGTGGTCATCCCAACCATCGCAGCACCTCCTCCCGGTCGCAATCGCACAGATCCCGAAGGTTCGATTTCATGGGCCGCCAGATCCGCTCAACCCTCCCATCGGCCAGGAGAGGTTCGATCAGCGACCGTGTCTGCTCCGGATCCTGAAGAAGATGAATCGCCAGATCGGCCAGGAGGATCTCCTTGCGACTCTCCAGAAATGCCACAGCCTCATTAAGGGACATGTCCTCCTCCACCGTTACCACTTCTGCCGATCCAGCAGCGCCATGAGGTTCCGTTTGCGCCGGTGCTCGTTTCTCACGTCGGCCACGATGGCCGGGAAATCCCCCGGCTTGCCCATGGCGCCGAGGAGCTTCTTGATCTTGGCAAGATATTCCACCGACTCCTCATAGTTGCGATTGTCGGCGTGTTTCAGCAGGTGGCGGATGTGTTCCCGGTAGATCTGGACCGAATTGTAGGGATCTGTCTTCTCCCGCAATCCGGCCAGTTCCAGCCAGAGCGAACCCGAGCACCCACCCGCTCGGGCCTCATTCCATGCTGCGTCCCTGTCCTCTTCCCACAAAAATGCCTGCACAAGAATGGAGTGGTCATACAGTGGACCATAGTCCCATCTTCGCCGATCGCTCTGTTGCCGCCTGGATGCGGCGATCTGCTCCCGGATATGAGCCAGCGCCTTGTCCCGCCATGTCGGCCACTCCTTGGCCAGCTTGGCGTGCTCGGCCAGGGTTTTGTACATATCGAAAGAAACCCGTTCCGTGAAGGCGCTCCAGGTCATGGCCATGGCCTCGTCATGGCGGCCACGCCGGTGACAGGCATGGGCAATAAACTCCCGCAAGCGGGCATCGCGACCTTTCTCCGGAAAGGCCTTCCATCCACGTTCGGCCCATTCCAGGGCGCGATCTTCCTGTCCCGCCTTCTGATAGATCTCGGCGATTGTCAGAAAAGTGTACGGATGGGACAAATCCTTGGACTTGACCGCAACCAGAGCCTCAATGTCACCAGAAGCCTTGGCCAGGGACTCCATCATGGAGGTGATGCGCAACCGTTTGCTCTTGTAGCCGTCGGTATCCCGTTCGCCTGGCCCCAACGGCTGGATTGTGCTCCACGCTTCTTCAGTCCTCTTCCGATACCATGCCAGACCTCGTTCTCCCAGCACATCAGCATAAGTTTCGGCAGCGTGGAAAAAGGTGTCCCAGCCTGAACGTAGTTCCCAGGCGAAGAGTCGCTCTGCCAGGTGGACTGGTTCAGGCATGGCCTTCTGGCACGCCTTCAGATGCAAGGATTGCAACTGTTCCATCAACATGCCCATGTCGCCACCGGAATCATCCACCTGCTCCATGGCTCGTTCCATGACAGCGAGTCCGTGCTCCGTGATTTCAATCACGGCCTCGGCATGGCCCTCATGCAGCAACTCCCCGACAGAATCGACCACCTCATGGATCCCGCTGGAATAGTCGTGCATGCCCCGCCAGTCGACAAAATCGTCCGAAGATGCCGCTTCTTCCAGGGCATTCTTCCAGACAGAGAGATCCAGCCTGTCCCGACCGGTCCTGGCAGTCATGGCCAACAGGCGTCTGTTGAGACGCTCATCCTCCTCGCACTGCTCCAGAAGCATCTCCACCAGGGACTCTTTGCTCTTTCCCATCAGGAAATCCCGGACATCCTTCTCACCGATGCTGTTGTCCGCTTTTTCCCCTGATTTTGTCAGGGGCGTCGGCTTGTCCTTCGCCAGCCAGGCCAGTCCCACGGCCACGCAATGTTTGCAGAACTCGGCATCTTCACCCAGCGGGCAGGAGCACTCATGGTTCAGTTCATCATCCTCAACCCAGATCTGCACCTTGTAGAGTCTCGTGCCCTGCACCTTGCCGGTGATGACGCCGCCGCTTTCCTGCAAGCGGGTGACAGCTCCGTCCTCGAAGTACTCATTCCCGCGCCAGTAGTACCGGTTTCCCGCCAGCTCCAGCATGGCGGCTGTCGTCAGAATCGATTCAAGTGCGGCGGACTGATTTTTCTTTCGTGCCATCAGCTGCTTCCGTCGTATGGTCTAAGTTTAGAAATCATCATAATATATAGATTATTTTATCAAGAACAGCTTTTCCACTTACTGATCGATATCCGACGGTACGTCCGCCTCAATCTGCTTGATCATCCGGTCAAAGTCGCTCTCGAACAACCGATCTTGCACGATGCGGTATTTTTCGAACTCAGTTTCGGCATGCGCTTTGGCGATTTCGGCTGTCACCTTGCCAGCATCCTGCAGAACTTCCCGGTCTGTCGCTTCGATGAACCGGTTCAGGCGCAACTCCCAATCCTGCATTGTCATCGGAATCTGCCGGAGCGCCATGTCTTCTGCCAGGTCCAGATAGGCCGACACCAGCCTCTGCAGTTGGGCCATCTCGTTTTCGGTCAGGTAGTTCTTGGCGACCGCCACATCGAATTTCTGAATTTTTCCTCCTGGCGCATCCTTCCAAGAGGTCAGGCCCATGTGATCCTTGTCAGCATCGGCGCGATAAAAGATGACTTCTGACGCCGTCTGCCCATGAATGGCCCAATGCAGCTTGTTCTGCACCGTGGCAAAGAACCGCCTGGTGGCTTGTGCCGTGACGTCGTAGTCGATTGCTGTGGCGTAAATATCGGTGATCTTTTGATAGAACTTGCGCTCCGAGAGGCGAATCTCGCGGATGCGTTGCAGTTGCTCCTCAAAATATTGCCTGGTCAGCACAGAGCCATCGTTTTTCAGTCGCTCATCATCCATCGCAAAGCCTTTGATGGTAAACGACTCGATGATACCGGTGGCCCACTTGCGGAACTGTACCGCACGCTCTGAATTGACCTTGTAGCCCACGGCGATGATGGCCGCCAGGTTATAGTGTTGCGTGCTGTAGCCTTTGCCGTCAGAGGCAGTTATCCGAAAAATTCGGATAACTGAATCCGCATCCAATTCTTTGTCTGCAAAGATCTTTTTTAGGTGGTAATTGATGGTCCTGATGTCAACGTCGTACAACTGGCCCAGCATTTTCTGAGTGAGCCAAACGGTTTGATCGGCGTATATTGTTTCAACCCCGCCTTGGCCGGCGGCGGCGACAAAGGTGAGGTATTCCGCCGCCGAGGAACGGACGATGGACACCACACTCTTCGTTGACCGTTTCGGCAATTCGCTCTTGCTCAAGTCAGCCTCCATGACTTTTTCACCAAAGACATCTTTATCCTCCTCGGCCAGATAATCGCCTGTGTTCTGGTTTTTATTCAACCGGGCAAGCGTGGCAGGATAAGAAATGCCAGCACCACAGAAAAACACCACACGGCTTCCTCATGCGCCTGGAGCATGGCATTGGGAATATCCGGACCGTGCGAGATAAAATGCATAGTCAAGCCGTTTCCGCAAACACCCGCTCCAGCGTCGCGGGCAGCAGTGCGGCATTGGCGGCACGGATGGCGGCGTGTTTGGCTTTGAGAGCAGCAATTTCGGCCTGGAGTTGCTCGAAGGTGCGTTGGATGGAAAGCGGCGGGATGGGGACTGAGATTTTTCCAAGATTGGTCAAGTTTAACGTGCGATTACGGTCGGCGGTACCCGGCGATGCAAACCCAACTTTCTCCAATCCCTCTTCACTCAAGAGATAATAGGCAAGGAATCCGATAATAGAAATTGTTGTGTCAGGGGTGCAGGTGATGTAGCGATGGGATGCGATACACCCTTCATGTTCTTGACCAGCAATGGCTATAGCACCTTCCCACGCCTTGATATTGCTGAGCACCAGATCTCCGGCCTTGATCCATACGGGTTTCTGCCACGTCGCTTCCGCTCCATCAAAGTCTGGTTTGACGAACAGCCCCTTGCCAAAAGAACGTGCGCCAATCTCTCGGTAGTGTTGGGTGATGTCGATTTCAACAGAGCGACGCACTGCGGGTGCCACCTCAGCCAGCGCCCGCAACGGCGCTCCGGCAATCGCATCCCGGAAGCGCAAGGCAAGCAGATGCTCAGCATCGCGCTCCACGGCATCCAAATGCGCCTCCACCTGCCGGGTTTTCTCGGCCAGTGCGTCAAGACGGGCGACGAGGGCTTGCTGTTCGGCAAGAGAAGGGAGTGGGATGCTGTAGTTCAATACATCGACCGGTCGGATTGCTGCGTAATTCGTGGAACCTTGCGCTTCGACTTGGTTTCGGAATCGTCTTGCATGACAATAGTGATCTAAATACCGTTTGTCGAGGCAAGTGTCATCACTTTCAAATAGAAAATAATGGCTGCTGACTACGGCCCCGTTGAGTGATTCTGGAACCAGTCCGAAGCCACCCATCTTCGCATCAATCTCTGCGACAAGGAAATCACCAGTACGGCACACCTGTTGTCGCTTTGTCTTGATATCAGCACCGGATGTCAAATCACGTAGCACGACCCCTTTGGCGTGCAATTGCACTCGACAACGTTTGTACTGCTGGGTGTCGTCGATGATGGTAAAATCTTTACGATAGCGGAGTACCTCACCAAGTGGAACGGTCGGCCACTTTTTCATTCTGCGCCCTCCGCTGCACGAGACTGGCCCAAACGCCGCATCTCCAATTCACTCCGGGTTTTTGCCAACTCTTCGGCCAGCAACTTCTCATCGGGCAGCACGGTTCGGTATTCGGCGGCCAGCACCTTGTTGGGCAGACCATCAAGCGCATAGTGGGCTTCATCCGCGCCTTTCTCGGCGCAGAGGATCAGACCAACGGGTGGATTCTCACCGGGTTTCATCCAGTGCTCACGGGCGAAGTTCAGGTACAGGTGCATCTGCCCTGCATCAGTATAGCTGAATTTGCCAACCTTGAGGTCGATGACCAGCAGGCAACGCAAGCGACGGTGGAAGAACAGCAGATCGACCCGGAACCAGCGATCGTCGATGCGCAACCGGCGCTGACGACCGACGAAGGCAAAATCATCGCCCAGTTCGAGGAGAAAGTCGGCCAGATGCTGGATCAGTGCCTCTTCGAGATCGGACTCGGAGTATTCGTCCTTGAGATTGAGAAACTCCAGCACAAAGGGGTCTTTGATGGCCTGCTCGGGGGTAAGCAGATCGTCCGGTTCGGCGTGTTCGGCCTTTTGCAACATCGCCGTCTTGTTGCGCGACAGGGCCGTGCGTTCGTAGAACTGGCTGTTGATCTGGCGGTCGAGCTGACGCACCGACCAGCCGCAACGCAGGGCCTCGGTTGCGTAGAAACTGCGGGCCAACTCATTTTTGACCGACAGCAGACGGACGTAGGCCGACCAGGGCAGTGGAAAGGCTGCGGCAATGGCTGGCAAGTCGAGGGAATTCCGAGACAGTGACGCGGAATTCTCTCCCTTGGCAGAAATTGCAGACGGTGTCTGCACAATCTGGTGTGCCGCAGATAATGCAGACGCCGTCTGCACTATGGGTTCGATTGGCCAGGCCAAGTGGAACGCCCGCATCTGAGCCAGGTTGCGTCCACCAAAGCCCCGTCCAAACTGATGCGACAGATCATCGCCCAGCCGTTTGATCAGGGCCTCCCCGTAGGCTGCCCGGTCATGCCCTCCCTGCTCGAACTGCACGATCCGCCGACCGATTTCCCAATAGGTGGCCGTCATCACCGCATTGACGCTGCGCATGGTTGTGCGTCGGGCGGTCTCCAGCAGGGCAACGATATCGCTGTGGATGCCGCTGTAGTCAGCACTGCCGGACACGAGGTCGGTCATGCCTGCACCGCGTTCACCAGGGTTTCGATCTCGCCCAGCAGACGTATCACCTCGGCTTCGTGGCTGCGCATCGACGCAATCAGCTCCTTGGGATCGGCATGTTCGAGACCCACCTTGGCGTTGGGGTTTTTCAGGTCCAGGTTGTAGATTGGCCAGTAAAGGGCGTCACCCTCGGCCTGGGCCGTCTTGGCGGCCAGTTCGTGGGCCTGCTGCCGTGTTTTGAGCGTGCGCAGGCGCTCCTGCCACCTGGCCTTGTCGCTGTTGCTGGCGGCGGCCATATCCTGCTCGGCTTCACGAATGGACCTGCCCAAAGCCAGCGCGGCAGAGCGCTCCTCCTCGGCTTTTTGCCAAAACGGCAAGGCGGCTCTCCGGGCGGCGGCGTGCCTGGCGGCAAAGTCCACCTGCCAGGCCTGCGGGCCTTCCGCTCGCTGGTGCCACCACGCCAATGCAGGGGCGAACTCCTCGAATTGCAGCGGCGCGGTTTTGCTGTATTTTTTGCGTCCCTCGGGCAACGGCAGTTCGTAATACCAAATCGTGTCAGTGGGACCGCCGCGTTCAAAAAACAGCAGATTGGCTGGAATGTCCGTGTAGGGAGCAAACACGCCCTGCGGCAGACGCACGATGGTATGCAGACGAAACTCCTTGAGCAACTCCTCCTTGATGACCGCGCATACCCCATCGCCGAACAGCGTGCCATTGGGAACCACCACCGCCGCCCGACCTCCACGCTCCGCGCTGAAGCCAGCCACGCGCAATTTGCGCATGATGTACTGCAAAAACAAGAGCGCGGTTTCCGCCGTTTGCATGTTGGGCGGAAAGTTGGTCTTGATGCCAGCCTCTTCTTCACCGCCAAAGGGCGGGTTGGTCAGGATGACATCCACCCGTTCGCTGTGACCGATTTCATTGATGCGTCGGTCCAGCGTATTGCCGTAGACGATCTGTGGCGCTTCCAGCCCATGCAGCAGCAGATTCATCTGGGCCAGCATGTAAGGCAGTGACTTGGCTTCCTGGCCGAACAGGGTGTCGCGTTGCAGCGTGCGGCGCTGGGCGGGTGTGGTCACCTGCGCGGCGATGTGGTCGTAGGCCTCCACCAAAAAACCGCCCGTACCACAGGCCGGATCGAGCACAGTTTCGTTCAGATGCGGATCGATCACCTGAACCATGAAACGCACCACCGGGCGAGGCGTGTAGAATTCGCCGGAATCGCCCGCCGCGTCACGCATTTCGCGCAACATCGATTCATACAGGTGGGACAGGGTGTGAATCTCTTCGCTGGCACTGAAGCGAATATCATTGATCTTGTTCAAAATATCACGAAGCAGATAACCGCTTACCATGCGGTTCTGAATGCCCTTGAACACATTGGCAATCACCTCGCGCTGGCTACCTTTTTCGCCTTCGCCAGCCAGACCACGCAAGTATGCAAAAAGCCCCTTGCCGCTACTGCCATCCGCTCGCACAGTCTCTTCCTGGCTGATGAAAGTGAGCAGTTCATCGCCGGTGATGCCGTCCTCCCGTGCGGCCCAGTCACGCCAGCGGTATGGAGCTTCGATGATGGGTCGATAGGGCTTGCCGTCGAGTTCGGCTTCTTCCTGATGGACGATTTCCAGATCATCAAGGAACTTGAGGAACATGATCCAGGTGAGCAGCGGCAGACGGTCCACGTCTCCGTTGAGACCCTTGTCCTTGCGCAGAATTTGGCGTGCCGACCCAATCAAAGCGGAAAGATTGGCACGCGTGGTGAGCGGTGCCTTGGCTGTGCGTGGGGCGCGCGGTTTCTTGTTGGTCGGGATGATTGCCATTTATGGAATTGCTCGTTATTGGTAGATCGCCATCTGCAGATGAGACACGGCTTGCTTCAGCCCCTGCACACCTCCAAAATGGCGCATGGCAATTTCGGAGGGTGAGCCGAAGCGGTCAAAGGGCTGGACCTTCATCAAGTCGGATAACGCGTTGAATTGAATGATACCGCGCTCGATGTACTTGTCGAGCAGCAACGACAGCACTTCGCGGGCCGTGTCACCGTACTGGCTGAACAGATCTTGCGTGGCGAGGCGGGCATGCTCCGCACGTTGGCGTCGGGTCAGCAGCGGTGCATTCCAGGCCAGATGACACAGCAGATCAAACGGGTCGGCATCGGGTTGATCGCTGCTGGCCGCCAACTCTGCAAAGCTGATGCCCCGTTCGGTCAGTTCACGCAGCACGGCAACGCGGGTGTCCGGGTTGGCCCAAGCCGACTGCAGAGCATGCCGAGTAGGATACAGCGTGCGCACGGCGCGTCCAGAGTATTCAGTGTAACGTACCACTTGTAGTTTTTTTCCGTCGGTGTCGAGGTCGTAGACCAGATGGCCGATCACCTCAACCTCGCCACCGTCGATGTAGAATTTGCGCGGTTCGGCGGGAGGATCCTCGATGAGGAGACCATTGCCAAGCCCGGTTTGCTCTTCTGGAATTTCATCTTCCGCAGACGGCGTTTCCGGCGCGATTTCAGGCTCCGTCATGGTGACGCTGACCTGTTCTCCGGCTTTATCGACCGTGACTTCCTCGATGAGAACCGGTTCACCGTCGAAATCCGGGTCGGCGAAGTGGCGCGTGGCGGTGCCGGTAAAGTCGATGATGTTGAAGTATTCCTTGCCGTAATCGACCTTGAGGCGCGTGCCGCGCCCGATAATCTGCTTGAACTCAGAGCGTGATCCCACCACCCGCGCCAGCACGACGTTCTTCACCATTTCCACATCGACACCGGTGGTGAGAAGCTGTGAGGTGGTGAGAATGACCGGCGTGGGCTTGTCCACATCCTGAAAATGGGCCAGATGGGTCAGACCGATTGCCCCCTCATCCGCCGTGACACGACATACATAGTCAGGGTACTGCCTGACCAGATCGCTGTTTATGTTGATCAACTCCTGGCGCATTTCGGCGGCGTGCTCCTGGTCAACGCAAAACACCAGGGTCTTGGCGAAGCGGTCGGTTCCCTTGAGGAAATCGGAGAGGTGTCTGGCCATCGCCCGGGTCCGCGTCCGCAGCGCGACAACACGTTCGAAGTCCTTGGTTTGATACTCGTCATCGGGTACTGCGCGACCGTACCGGTCCAGTTCATCCCTGCTTGGACGCCACCCTGCGGCATCCACAGAGGTGATGACCCGGTGAACGCGGTAAGGGGCGAGGAAACCATCCTCGATACCCTGACGCAAGCTGTAGGTGTAGACCGGATTGCCAAAATAGTCGTAGGTGTCGCGGGACTCTTCACGCAATGGGGTCGCCGTCATGCCGAACTGTATGGCGGGTTGAAAATAGTCCAGCACAGCACGCCAACTGCTTTCATCGCGGCTGGATCCCCGGTGGCATTCATCAATGATGATGAGATCGAAGAAATTCGGGCGGTAGTGGCGGAACACCTCCTCGTTGGCGGTGGTCAGTGCCTGGTAGATGCCAAAGTACATCTCCCGACCCTGGCTTGTGTCGCTGCTGGAGATCTTGTGGCGGGCGTCACCAAAGGGCAAGAACATCTTGGCCATCGGGTCATCCACCAGAATGTTGCGGTCGGCCAGGAACAGAATTTTAGGGCGACGGTGTTCACCCGTGCGATTCCATCGGCTGTTCCAGAGCTTCCAACAGATCTGGAAAGCGACGCAGGTCTTGCCGGTGCCGGTGGCGAGGGTGGCCAGAATGCGTGGCTGACCGCGCAGAATGGCCTCGATCACGCGGTGGATGGCGATCTGCTGGTAGTAGCGAGGTACTTTGCCGGAGAGAAGATTGAATGGCTCCAGCAGATGGGCAGTCGATTTTTCCGGCAGTTGCGCCGCTATAGTCAAACGGGCGAACAACTCGGCGGGCGTCGCATATCGCTCCACCTCCCGCTCGGTGCCGGTGATGTAGTCGATCTCGATGATGCGGTGACCATTGGTGGCGTAGGCGAACTTGAGGCCGAGAATCTCGGCATACTCGCGGGCCTGTTGCACGCCGGTTTCGACCGGAAGAGAGATTTCTTTGCTCTCGACCACGGCCAGAGGAAAGTCACGGCGGTAGTAGAGCAGGTAATCCGCCCGTTTCTGCTTGCCGCGCCGCACCTGCCCACCCGTGACGATGATGCGACCATTGGTGAAGATGCGCTGCTCACCGATCGAGTGGGGAGAGACCGACCAACCGGCGTCCACCAACTGGGGCGTCACAAATTCGCGGCAGGTATCTGCCTCGGTGATCATGCCTTCTCGCATCATCCTGGATCTTGTCCTTTATTGACCTTTCACCAAACTGTACGCCTTTAAAATGGAACAATCATCTGCCTAAGCATCTCCCTGGCATCCCCTCGCGAGATCTGCCAGACTGCCATGAACGCCAAGATTCCCCTCACGGGTCGAGTCCTGCGCGCACGGGCCACGGGTACCACCTTACGCCGGGCTCCCGGAGGACGCACGGATGCGGAGCAATGGGAGAGACAGAAACGGCGGCGATCCCGCCCACGCCTGTCATGCGACGTGGTGCGTCGGATTCCCCGTCAGGGTCGAGTCCTGCGCGCCGCTCCATTATCACTCACTTTTGCACCCAACATCCAGCAATCAAACCACAAAAATCGATCCAACGCCCGTTTCTTCTTGGCCGTCATCCGCTCCCGGACGGTCACAGCACATGGACGCCATGATTCCTCTGCACGTTATCTTTGCAGTAGCCGCATTGTCTCCCCCATCTTGATCAAGGGCAGCAAAGACCGGGAATATCCTACTACGATTATTTTAGTTGAAATTATACCAAAGATAATGTAATTAATCTTAGATCACACATAGCTTTTAATATAGAGGTGACGGAACATGGATACCCTTTTGAAAGAGTCCGCCGAATGGAGCGTCAGGATGCATGCCAGCATCGCCATTGGTACGGAATTCATCTCTGACGGCAACAGATGGCGATGTACCGACAAGGGCACCCGCACCATCGTGGCCATCAAACTGGATCAGGACGACCCCAGTTGGTACAACGGACCTCCCTACAGCGTCGCCGAGGCAGTATTCGACGAGCATGACCTGGAAGCGGTTGCCCTTTCCATGGAGGAATGGCTTGAGATGTATGGTGAGGGGTGAGTTGACAACCTGCTATTCAGGGAAGCGGCGGGAAAAATTGCGCCGGACAAATAAATACCTTTACTTATCTTTGCAAAGTGAGGTAATTGTCTCTCATGAGAATAAAATTTCATGATAAACATGCAATTGATAGATGATCTTCCACCGCTCAGGAGTAGAATATGAATCATACAAACGAACCACAATCGGAGAGCGCCAAGGGAATCGCTCCGCTGGTGATGGGATCCATCAAGCAGAGTATGGCCCAGGCCTATGCCCGCGAGAAAGCCGAAAAGATTTTCCGCAAAAAGAGCGCAACCCTGACATTCGCGCAGTGGGACACGGTTCTCCAGAGTCTGGCCAGGGTGACGGCCATGCTGCGCCTGGTGGGCCACAATGCCTGGCAGGGTCGGCAGGGACCGGGTTTCAACAGAGATGTGCATGCCGCCATGGAGATGGCCATGCATGAACTGGATCAGGTGACCGGGCCTTTGCACGGCATGGCTCCGGCCAAGCTTGGCAGACAAAAGGCTCTGTTTTCCAGGGGGACACCCCATGACAGGAGATAGCCTGACAAGGTTCAGACAGGGCTGTGCCTGTGGTGTTCAGGATGAACTTGCTATGCCCGTTGATAAGATGCAAGGAATCCTGCCCCTGCCAATCCGCGCCGCCCAGTATGTGCGCACGGCGACGGAGCGTCTGAATGGTTCCACGGACCACAAGCAGTCCGCTGCCATTCGAGAGTTTGCCGCCAGAAACGGCTTTGAGATCGTGCGCACCTACGCAGACATAGGCAAGGGCGGTCTCAGCATGGATGGCCGGAATGGCCTCCAGCAAATGCTGCAGGATATCACCTCCGGAGTCGCCGATTACATGGTGGTTCTGGCCTACGACATCAGCCGCTGGGGGCGTGCCGAGGAGATCATTCACCGGTGCGAAACCGTCTGCAGCCAGCATGGCATCCGGGTCGAATATTGTGCCGACCACCCTGTTGGCGACATCCCTTTCTCCTCACTTTACCGCTCCTGGCTCCAGCCCCGGGCAGAGGCAGACAACCCGGAAATCAGTAAACAGGCCCATGACTTTGAGATTAGAGAGGAACCTGTTGCCCATGGATGAGAACCAAAGAGTCTTGCCGTTCATCCGCGCCGCCCAGTATGTGCGCATGTCCACGGAGCATCAGCAGTACTCCACGGACAATCAGGCGGACGTCATTCGCGAATTCGCCGCCAAGCATGGCATGGAAATCGTCCGCACCTATGCCGACGAGGGCAAGAGCGGCCTGAATCTGGAAGGCCGGTTGGCGCTCCAGAAAATGCTCGAGGATGTGCAGTCCGGATCTGCCGATTACGAGGTGATCCTGGTCTACGACATCAGCCGGTGGGGCCGATTCCAGGATGCGGACCAAAGCGCCTATTACGAGTATGTCTGCAAGCGGCACAAAATCCGCGTGGAATAC
>JADGAB010000049.1 GCA_015232245.1 Magnetococcales bacterium
CCTTCCTCGCAGGTGAATTCTCCCGTCTGCCCGCCAAGGCGCAACGTCTTTTGTCCCGTTCTGTGGAGTCCGTGCCGAATGATGCGGCAGAACCTCACGAGCGGCTGGATGTGGGCTTTTCCCGGCTGCGCAAGGCGATTCGCGCCATTCAACCGATCGGACCGATCAAGAATCCGGATCCCACATGGAAGGAGTTGACGCGCCTCTATAGCGAACAACTGGCCGCCCCGCTCTTTTCCGTGCGGCAGGCGCCAGTGTTGCGGGGTCACACCATGACCCCGCCACGCATTGTGCAGGCCTTCATTCCCCAGTCCTACCGGGCGGTGGGACACGACCCCGGAGAGCGGCATTACGGAGATGATCTGTTCTGGGCCCGCTTTCCGAAATGCGAGGATCTGGGCCGGTTCCTGCTGACCTGGCTCATGTCCGAGCGTTCCATGGGTCTGCCTTTGGTGATCCTCGGCCCCACCGGCGCGGGCAAAACCCTGTTGACCCGGGTTCTGGCGGCCCATTTGTGTTCCACCAGCTTTCATCCGGTCCGGGTGGTGCTGGGGAGCGTGGATGCCAGGGACACGATCCAGGGGCAGATCGAGGATCAATTGCGGGCCGATACCGGTCGCAAGGTGGAATGGGGCGCGTTGAGCCGTTCGGTGCGGGAGCAATATCCCCTGGTACTGCTCGATGGCATGAACGATCTGCTGGGAGCCAACGAAAGGATTTTCCGGGACTATCCGGAAAAAGCGCGGCGTTTCCAGGAACTGGAAGCCTCACTGGGCCGACCGGTGCGGCTGATTCTCACCAGTCGCACCGAGGTGATCGACCGGGCGGACATTCCCGCCGGCGCGGTGGTGGTGCGTCTGGAACCCTTTGACGAACCCCATCGCAGCCACTGGATCCGCTTGTGGAACCGGGCCAACCGGGGCTATTTCCGGGCCACCGGGGTGCAGCCATTGACCGCTCCGGAGAATCCGGCGGTGCAGCAACTCTCCGAGACCCCGTTCATGCTGGCCCTGCTGGCGGTGCTGGACGCGGACGGCAATCCGTTGCGCTCCTGCGGCGCCTTGAGCCGGGCCGCGCTCTACCAGCAGATCATTCAGCGGTTTGTGGCCCGCAGCCTCCCTCCCGGAGCGCCGACGGAGTTGATCCATCAGGAGTTCCAACGTCTGGGAGCGGCGGCCATGGGGATGTTTCATCGCCGCAGCCTGTCGATCCGCTCCGACGATCTGGAACGGGACGCGCCGTTTCTTCTGCCTCCCGCAGGGGATGGGACAACCCTGACCACGGGCAACCCGTATCCGCCTTCCGGGCATATTCTGGACCGGCTGTTTTTCGTCAATGTGCAGATCCGGGATCATCGAAACAAATCCGCCAGCCTGGGCCGGGAAAAGGAATCCCCGCGCACTTACGCCTTCTGGCATGCGGCGTTCGGGGAGTTTCTGGCCGCGGATTTCATCATCCGGCTCACCTGGGAAGAGGCGGCGCGCATCTGCCGGGAGCGACGTGGACGCAACCGGGCGCAACGGAAACTCTCGGAGGAGCGGTTCCGGGATCCCCTCACCACGCCGGAGTTGTGGTTGTCCACCCTGATCCACACCCCTTTGTTCGATCGACCCGGAGTGCTCTCCATTCTGCGGGAGCGGGTTCGCTGCTGCTTCATGCCGGAAAAGGGAGAGCGGAACACCCCCTTGAACCAGGAGAATTTTCTGATCATCGCAGACGAGATGGTGCAGGGACAGCTTCACTGGATTCTGCAGGGCAACACCCTGCCTCCCCTGATGACCGGGGATCCCGGACCGGTTTTTGTACGGCTGCCCGCGTTGGGGCATCTGGCGGTCTATTCGTTGAATCTGGTCATTCTCCGTTCGGTGCTGGACACCGAGGCATGGACTCTGGACGAAGCCTCCCACGCCAGCCGGGAGGATGGGGTGCCTGCCTGGGACCGCTTGACCCACTTGTGGCGTTCCTGGTTCACCGCCGAACATTTAAGCCGTCTGCGGGGCATTCTGCACACCTCCCGTCAGGATGGCCGGATGCGCATTCAGGCCCGCCCCCTGTTCAGTTGCGTGCGCAGCGTCCGGGGTTTGAGCGCCTATCGGGAACTGGCGCGGGTGCTGGCGGACGAGGATGTGGAAATGCTCGCCGATCTGGCCCTGGGGAGCATATCCCGGGAAGATTCCCCCCGGCAATGAAACGTCAACCAACCCTTTCGGCCAGCAACGCTCCCAACGCCTCAGGCACGGATTGATCCTCGTACAACACCCCTTTTCCGGCGGCGAGCCGGGCGCGGATGGCGGCGCGAAACTCCCGATCCCTTCCCAGACGCACCGCCAGGGCGACATAATCCTCGGAATCCCGGGCCACGGTCTCCAGCACGCCCAGCCGACGCAGAATGCCGTAAGTATGACGGCTGCGAAAAAACGGTCCCGGCAGGGTGACAATCGGCGCATCGAAGGCCAGCGCCTCCAGGGAGCTGTTGTTTCCAGACCAATCCACCCCATCCAGAATCACATCCGCGGCCCGGGCCAGACCGAAAAACGCCTCCTGGGCCATTCTGGGGAGAATCCGGCAATACGCTTCGGCATCCAGTCCCCATTGGGCAAAGGCGTGACGCAGACGTTGCCGGAACGCCCCGGTCACGCTGGGAGTCCAGCCGATGAAATGAAAACGACTCCCCGGCACCTCCCGGGCAATGCGGGGATAAAGGGCGTCGTGTCGGGGCAGAAGCTTGAAGAGGCTTTGCAGATTGACATAATTCACCGCTCCCGGCTGAAACTCCTCCGGATCCCGGGCCAGAGAGACCCGGGGGACGGGGTAGCAACTGGCCAGATTGGGCAGCAGACGCAGGGATTCGGTATAGTGGGCCTGGGCCCCTTCCGGCTCCATCAGTTGGCTGGACAAAAAAAGATCGATGGTCTCCAGACCCGAAGTGACCGGATGTCCGCCGCCGTTGCACTGGAGAGGGGCCAGCCGCAGGGCGGAGACCGGATGGAGCCGTGCATCCATGCCCAGATCGGTATAGATCAGCACATCCAGGTTCGCCTCGGCCAGGGCGGCGATCAATTGCTTCGGGGAGAGCTCCGGGGGCAGATGCCGAAAGCTCTCCACCCGCTCCTGCAGATATCGACTGGAGAGATCACACTTCTCTCCGGTGTGAAACACCAGGCGCTCGAACCGTTCCGGATCCAGACCCGTCACCCAGCGTCCGTGGGTCTTGAAGATGGAATGGCCATGAAAAAACGACGAGACAAATCCCACCCGGAGCCGCTCCCCGGCCTGGCGGCGTCCCGAAGCCGCATCGGCATAAGCCGGAAAGGCCGCCTGCGCCACCCGTGTGAGCAGACGGCCAAAAAGCCGCTGCTCCTCCCGGTCGTTTTCTCCGTGGTAGTTGAGATAGAAATTGGAGACCGCGGACGCCGCCTCCCACGCCTCGCGGATCTGATCCGGCGTGGTCAGACGGGTCTCCTCCAACAGGGTGTTCACCCCCTCCCGCCAGCGGGCCCGCAACTGCGGAATCTCGGCCTGATCGACAATCAGGACAGGCAGATCCAACAACATCTTCCAGCGCGCCCGGGTATATTCCGGTCGCAAGATCCAGGCTTGCGAAAATCCGGCCACCCCTTCCCGGTGGCGTCCCGCATTCTGCAGCAGAATCCCCAGGTTGTAGTGGGCCCGATCGTGATCCGGTTTCAGACGGAGCGTGGCCCGATAATGGGCCTCGGCCTGCGCCTCCTCCCCCGACTCCCGCAACGCTCCGGCCAGATTGAAATGGGCCTCCGGCAGGTCCGGATGCCGGGCCAACACCTGACGATATTCGGCGATGGCCTCCGGAATGGTGCCGCACTCCTGCAAAAAAGCACCATAATTGACCCGGGTGGCGGCATTGTCCGGATCCAGGGACAGCGCCGCGCCAAAGCGCTCCCTGGCCGCCTCCACCCGCCCCATGGCCCGCAGGGTCTGAGCCAGCTCCGCGTGATAACGGGCCTCCTCCGGACAGACGGCAAGCGCCTGCCCCAACCAACGCACCCCCTGGGCATACTCCCCCAGGGCCGCGGCCACGGTGGCGGAGAGATAGAGAATCTCCGGCTCCCGGGGAAACAGGGCCAAGGCACTGGCAAAACTGGCTGCCGCCTCCTGCCACGCCTGGGCCTCCCGCTGCTCCAGACCGATTTTCAGGGCCTGGGTGGCCAGGGCGATCCTCTCATCCGGTTGCATGGGCAGCCCCTCGAACGGGTTTCAGGGTCGGCAACTCCGCAAGAACCGCCAGACATCACCCCAAAGCCGCCAGCGCCTCGGCGTAGTTGGGCTCCTCGACGATCTCCGGCACCTGCTGGGTGTAGATCACCTTGCCATCGGCATCGATCACCACCACGGCCCGGGCCAGCAGACCCGCCAAAGGACCATCCACCATGCGCACCCCATAAGCCTCGCCAAAACCCCGGGCCCGCATCTCCGAGACCGAATGGACCGAAGCCAGCCCTTCCGCGCCGCAGAACCGCTTGTGGGCAAACGGCAGATCCAGGGAGACGCAGAGAATGACCGTGTTGGCCACATTGGCCGCCTCCGCGTTGAAACGCCGCACCGACATGGCGCACACCGCCGTGTCCACGCTGGGGAAGATGTTCAACACCACCCTCTTGCCCGCGAAACTCGCCAGCGTGACATCCGCCAGATCCGTGCCGGTCAGGCAAAAGTCCGGCGCCATGGCCCCCACGGTCGGCAGGGTGCCACAGGTATGAATGGGATTCCCTTTGAAAGCGATCTGAGCCATCTGTTCAAGACTCCTTCAAGTCAATGGAAGACAAGGATACGATAAGCCTCTTCCCTTATATGCGTGGCGCCTGGCCTCGTCAATCCCGGGCCATGCCCGTTGGCCAACTTTATTTTCCTAAAAAAAAATGTGGAACTTCCATCCCATCCGAACGGTCCATTCTCAGTACAAGAGTTACCCACGGATGCTATCGTCCCGGGAAATCCAAAAATAACCAACAAGGAGATCAAATCGAAAATGAAAGCCAATGTCGGCGGCATTGACCGTATTTTGCGCATCGTGGTGGGGATTGCATTGTTGTCCCAGGTCGTGGTGGGTCTGCACACCCTGTGGGGTCTGGTCGGCCTGATTCCCCTGCTGACCGGTTTGTTCCGTTTCTGCGCCCTTTATTCCCTGCTGGGCATCAACACCTGCGGCTGCAAAACCGAGTAGCGCCCCTTTTTTTTCCAGGGGTCGCTCTCCCCTCGACCCCTGGAAACCCTCCGCATGGTCACATATTAGACACTTTCTTCCGCAGCGCACAAAAACTGCTCACCGATTAATCAATCCCTCTCCTTCTCAGCCACACCTCCCTGGCATCTCTAAGATTTTCCAATCAGAATCAATTAGTTATACACTATGGCCCGACGGTTGCCTTGATAAGGATCAGCCAGTACATTTTTTTACCAATCGACCAGACAAAAGCCCAATCGAGGAGATCATGAGATGAAATGGGTCACCGCCATCATCAAGCCGTTCAAACAGGATGACGTTCGCGAGGCACTGACCGCCGTGGGAATCACGGGGATGACTGTCACGGAGGTGCGCGGCTTCGGGCGACAGAAAGGCCATACGGAACTCTACCGGGGGGCGGAATACCAGGTGGATTTCCTCCCGAAAATCAAGCTGGAAGTGGCTGTTCCCGATGACAGGCTCGACGCAGTGGTCGAGGCGATCCGGGAATCCGCCAAAACCGGCAAGATCGGCGATGGCAAAATCTTCGTCATGCCCATTGAACATGCGGTGCGCATTCGCACCGGCGAAACCGGACCAGTCGTCTTGTAAAGACACCGCATAAAAAAGGAGCGCTTACGATGAATTTTCGCAGTAATTTCTGGCTCAAGACGGCAACCCTGGCAGCGCTGCTCATGCCTGCCCTGGCCCTGGCGGAAGAGGCCCCCCCTGTCCCGCCGCCGGTGCTCAATTCCGGTGACACGGCCTGGATGCTCACCTCCACGGCTCTGGTCCTGTTCATGACCCTGCCCGGACTGGCCCTGTTTTATGGCGGCATGGTGCGATCCAAGAACACGCTGTCGATTTTCATGCAGTGTTTCGCCATCACGGCGGTCGTGACGGTGTTGTGGAGTCTGTTCGGTTATTCGGTGGCCTTCAGCGACGGCGGCGATTCCAATGCCTGGATCGGCGGCATGAGCAAGGCGTTTCTGGCGGGGATCAAGGTGGACTCCCTCAACGGCACCATTCCGGAGACCGTCTTTCTCACCTTCCAATTGACCTTCGCCATCATCACCCCGGCGTTGATCGTAGGCGCGTTCGCCGAACGGATGAAATTCTCCTCCATGCTGCTGTTCATGACGGGGTGGGTGACGCTGGTCTATTTCCCCATCTGTCATTGGGTGTGGGGCGGGGGTTGGATGATGACCAAAGGGATCCTGGACTACGCCGGCGGCACCGTGGTGCATGTCAACGCGGGAATCGCCGGTCTGGTGACCGCGCTGGTGTTGGGCAAACGGAAGGGTTTTCCCCATGTGGCCATGCCTCCCCACAGTCTGCCCCTGACTGTGACCGGCGCGGGCATGCTCTGGGTGGGCTGGTTCGGCTTCAATGCCGGCAGCGCGACGGCGGCCAACGGTTCGGCGGGCATGGCGATGGTGGTGACCCAATTGGCCACGGCCATGGCGGCTCTGACATGGATGTTCATGGAGTGGATGTCCCATGGCAAACCCAGCGCCCTGGGTCTGACCACCGGCGCGGTGGCGGGTCTGGTGGCCATCACCCCGGCCTCGGGATTTGTGGGCCCCATGGGTGCGCTGGTTCTGGGAGGAATCGCGGGGGTGGTCTGCTTCATCGGCGCCACCACGCTGAAAAGAAAAATGGGCTATGACGACTCCCTGGACGCCTTTGGCGTGCATGGCATCGGCGGCATCGTGGGAGCCATCCTGACCGGTGTGTTCGCCTCTCCCTCCCTGGGGGGCCTGGGCTTCTCCAAGGATCTGGACATGATGGGTCAGGTCAGCGTGCAAGGCATGAGTGTCGCGGCCACGGGGATCTACTGCGCCGCCGTCTCCTTCATCCTGCTCAAACTGATCGATGCCGTCATGGGTCTGCGGGTGGATGAAGAGTCGGAAAGCACAGGTTTGGATATTGCCCTGCACGGCGAACGCGGGTACAATTACTAATAACGCGTCGCACTGTAACAACTGGAGAAGAAATCATGAACACCATGCGTAAACACTTGAACCTGCTGACCGGAATGGGCGCCATCGCCATCATCGGGCTGCC
The DNA here is from genome assembly GCA_015232245.1 of Magnetococcales bacterium. Lineage (GTDB taxonomy): Bacteria > Pseudomonadota > Magnetococcia > Magnetococcales > Magnetaquicoccaceae > Magnetaquiglobus. The sequence continues at coordinate 7,268 of JADGAB010000049.1, forward strand.
CATGACCGGATGGGCGGAGACCGCCCCCGCCGCCACGGCGCCGGCATCTCCTCACACCTTCACGGCCAACCTTGGGGTGGTCAACAACTACATCTTTCGCGGCCTGACCCAGACATGGGACCATCCGGCCATTCAGGGCGGAGTGGATTATTCCCATGCCACAGGCTGGTACGCGGGCATGTGGGCTTCGAGCATCAGCGACAAACAGTTCGCGGATGGCTGGGCGGAGATCGATCTTTATGGCGGCTTCAACGGCAAATTGACCGGTGACTGGACCTGGACCGCCGGACTGTACGGATATCTCTACCCCAGCGCCAACTATCGGGACGCCCTGCCCGCCGGCACCTATCCCAACAGCCAGGGCTACAACACCCTGGAGTTCAACGCCGGCCTGGGATACAAGTGGGTCAGCGCCAAGGTTTCGGTAGCGTTGACCGACTACTTCGGCGCCAACAAGAAAACCTTCTACACCGACGATTCCAAGGGAACCACCTATCTGGATCTGACCGCCAACGTGCCCCTGCCGGAATCAATCTTCACCAAGGACGTGACCCTGCCGCTGCATGCGGGTTACACCAATTATACCAACAAACTGGCGGCTGCCACGGCGCTGGGAGGGACCAATCCGGACTACGCCGATTACAAAGTCGGCATCGCCAAGACTTTCGACGGCGGTTTCAACGTGGGCCTCTCCTATCTGTACGCCGACAACGGCAAGGTGTACGACAAAGTGCCCTCGGTCAAGGGGGGCACGGAGTTGAAAAATCTCGGCGGCAGCAATGTGGTGCTCTCCCTGACCAAAACCTTCTGATCCTCTTCTCCATCAAACTGCGGGACACGCCCCGATGGCGGCGTGTCCCGTCTTTTTTTCTAAAGTCCCATGCCCCTTCCACCCCGCCTGCTGCTGATCACCGACTCTCTGGCCAGGCCCGATCTGGAAACCGTGGTGACCCGCGCCCTGACCGGAGCCCCGTTTGACCTGTTGTTGCGGGACAAAACCGCCCCGGACGCCCTGGTCACCACTCTGGCCCGCCGACTCAAACCCCTGCTGCACGCCGCCGGAGGACGCCTGCTCATCCATGACCGGGTGGATGTCGCCCTGACGGTCCAGGCCGATGGGCTGCACCTTCCCGAAGCCGCGCGCTCCACAGAGGAAGTACGCAAACTTGTCGGCCCCCGACCGATCCTGGGCCGATCCTGTCATGACCCGGAAAATGCACGGAAACACTTGCTCCAGGGTGGAGATTATGTCACCCTTTCGCCAGTTTTCATAACCGAATCCCATCCTGAAAGCCTCCCTTTGGGTCTGGAACGCTTTTCGGCCATGCGCGCCGCGATTCCCGGTCCGGTACTGGCTCTGGGCGGCATCCATGATGGCAACATTCGGGATGTTCTGACAACCGGCGCCACAGGGGTCGCACTCATCCGGGGCATCTTTCAGGCCAACGATCCGGCTGAAGCCGCGTACCGTCTGTATTTGCATATTCAAAATGGCTGATTGCCATTTTTGCCATTTCTTGTCGTTTTCCTTCCCCTATTCGATGGAATGTGCTATATTTTTAAACCAACCGGAATTTTCGGTTAACGGGACTCACCAAGGAGAAAACAGTCATGTTCCATTTCAGTATGGATAACGCCCGATCTGTCGGAGTGCTCTCCCTCTCCGGAGACCTGACCATCCGCAACGCGGCGGAGTTCAAGGAGGCCATGGCCAACGCCATGGACCAGGCGAATCAACTGGAAATCAACATGACCGAAGTGGAGCGCATCGATCTGACAACATTGCAGATTCTCTGCTCCGCGCATCGCACCTTGTTGAAAAAAGGCAAGAGTCTTGCACTCTCCGGCACCGTGCCCGCGTTCATCCGGGAGACCGTGCAACAGGCCGGTTTCGCGGATTGTGCAGGCGAAAATGAGACCAGTGGACTTTGGAAGGGAGTAACGAACTGATGCCAAAAACGATCATGACGGTGGATGACTCGTCCAGCGTGAGACAGATGGTGGGCATGACACTCAAGGGAGCGGGCTTCACGGTGGTCGAAGCCGTGGATGGGGTCGATGGCCTCAACAAGGCCAAAGCCAGCGCCATGGATATGATCATCACCGATCTGAACATGCCCAACATGGACGGAATCGCCTTGATCACCGCCCTCCGGGCCGTGCCGAGCTATAAATTCACACCGATTGTCATGCTGACCACCGAATCCCAGGCCACCCGCAAGCAGGAAGGCAAAACCGCCGGCGCCACCGGTTGGATTGTCAAGCCCTTCAAGCCGGAACAGCTTCTGGAAGTGGTCAAGAAGGTACTGGGCTGACCCTTATCCGGGAAGGACACACCATGAACGTTGAAATCGACACCAGCGCCTTTACCGAAGAGGCCTACGAACTGCTCTCCGAACTGGAGGACTCCCTGCTGGAATTGGAGGCCTCGCCTGGAGATCAGGAGTTGATCAGTCGGGTCTTTCGGGCCATGCACACGATCAAGGGCTCGGGTGCGATGTTCGGTTTCGATGCCGTGGCGGAATTCACCCACGAGGTGGAAACGGTCTTCGACATGGCCCGCAACGGGACCATTCCGGTAACCAAACAGCTCATCGACCTCACCCTGGCGGCCCGGGATCACATTCGCGCCCTGCTGGACGCGGCGGCGGGTGGAGAACCGGCGGATCAGGTCAACGCCAACCGGATCATCGGCGGGCTGCGCTCCTTGAGTCCGGACAAGAAATCCGGCGGTGGCGCGGCGGCTCCGGCCAGCACTCCGGGCAAGGCTCCGGTCAATACTCCGTCTGCCGACGAACCGCACATTTTCCGGATTCGCTTCATACCCAACCCTGACATCTTCGCCACCGGCACCAATCCCCTGCTGCTTTTGAACGAACTGCGGGAACTCGGAGAGTGCCGCGCCGTGGCCATCACCGAAAAACTGCCGGATTTCTACGATCTGGACGCGGAAGTCTGCTATACAGGCTGGGAGATCTTCCTGACCGCCAAAATCGGCGAAAACGCCATCCGGGATGTCTTCATCTTTGTCGAAGACGAATGTGAACTCAACATTCGCCTCCTGGACCGGGACCAGATGATACGGGATCAGGAAGATGGCAAAAAACTCGGCCAGATCCTGGTGGAACGCGGGGACGTGCAACAAAACGACCTGGAACGGGCGTTGCTGCCTCTGGGGGATCGGCTGGTTAAAGCGGGGGTGATCAGCCAGGACAGGGTACGGGCGGCACTCACCGAACAGCAGGTCATTCAGGAAAAGCACGACAAAAAGAAAACCGCCGAAACCGCCACCAGCGTCCGGGTCCCCTCGGAAAAGCTCGACAGTCTGGTGGATCTGGTGGGCGAACTGGTCACCATGCAGGCCCGTCTCAACCAGACCGCCGGCAGCATCGGCGACCACACCCTGCAACTGATTGCCGAAGAGGTGGAACGCCTCACTGCGGAACTCCGGGATAACACCATGAGTATCCGCATGCTGACCATCGACACCACCTTCAACAAGTTCAAGCGACTGGTCCGGGATCTCTCCACCGAACTGGGCAAGGAGATCGAACTGATCACCGCCGGTGGCGAAACCGAACTCGACAAGACGGTCATCGATCAGCTCAACGATCCTTTGGTGCACATCATCCGCAACAGCATCGACCACGGGGTGGAATCCCCGGATCTCCGCCGGGCCTGCGGCAAGAATCCCACCGGCAAGATCACCCTGTCGGCGATCCATTCCGGGGCCAGCGTGCTCATCCGGGTGCAAGACGACGGCGCCGGTCTGGATGCGCAAAGGCTCCGGGCCAAAGGGATCGAGAAGGGACTGCTCTCCCCGGATGATGAACTGACGGAAAAAGAGGCGTTTCAACTCATCTTCGCCGCCGGCTTCTCCACCGCCGCAAAAATCACCAACGTTTCAGGACGCGGCGTGGGCATGGATGTGGTGCGCCGCTCCATCGAAGGACTGCGCGGCTCCATCGACGTCACCAGCACCCTGGGCAAAGGCACCACCATCACCCTGAAACTCCCCCTGACCCTGGCCATCATCGAAGGGTTGCTGGTCATGGTGGAAAAAGAGTATTTCGTCCTGCCCCTGGCCGCCGTGGAAGAGTGCGTGGAACTCTCCCGGGAGGATGTCCAAAAGGCCCATGGTCGTCACGTCATCAACGTGCGCGGCGAGATCATCCCCTACATCCGCATCCGTGACCGCTTCGAAATCGCCGGCACCGCCCCGGACATCGAACAGATCGTCATCTCCGAAGTGGATGAAAAACGGATCGGCTTCGTGGTGGACAAGGTGGTGGGGCAGCATCAGACGGTCATCAAGACTTTGGGCAAAAACTTCCAGCACTCCGAGGAGTTCTCTGGCGCCACCATTCTGGGCAACGGCGGCGTGGCTTTGATCCTTGATCTCACCAAAATGGTCCGTTACGTGGAGGAGGAAGAGATCCGCGAACTGGATGTCCAGTAGCCTTCCGTTGACGAAGCCGGCATGATCAGGCTGCAAGACATTCGATTGCATACCAAGCTTACCGGTCTGCTGCTGCTGACCGGATTGATTCCAGTGCTGATTCTTTGGTGGCTGAGGGACCATCAGGCGGATGAAACCCGCCTGCAACAGGCCACCGTACGCCTGGAATCCGCCCGCCAGGTAGCCCTGGGGGAGATCAAACGCCACATCACCGAACGTCGCGCCGACATGGAAATTCTCGCGCAGATCGCCTCCGAGAACCATCGGCAAGCCAAACTCTCCCTGGAAGCGCTGCGGGATCTGAAAAAAGAGCGCGTCGAAACCTTCCTGACCAATCAAATCAACGATCTTGTTCTGCTGGCCGCCAATCCGGATTTCGTCAAACGGATCGCCGCCATCGACTGGCTGTTCCGCCAGGCGGGACGCAAAAGCGATGACAAACACTGGCGGGAGACCGTGGAGGGTTTTGTGCCGTGGCTGCACGGTCGCCAGGCCGGACTGGGGGTGGAGGATCTCTATTTCATCTCGCCTCTGGGGGATGTGGTCTACACCCTGAACCACCGCCAGGAACTGGGACAGAACCTCCAGAGCAAACCCCTCAAGGACTCCCCTCTGGCCACGGCGCACCGTCAGGCCATGGAAACAAACGTCATTCAGGATTTTCTCCCCTATGCGCCGGCGGACAACGCGCCATCGGCCTTTTTCGGCACGCCGGTAAAAAAGGAGGGAACGGTCATCGGTTCCCTGATCGTCCGCATCTCCCGTCCGGTGCTGAGCCAACTGCTCCATGCGGGTGTGGACCCGACGCAACAGGGAGAGCTGTATCTGATCGCCGGAGACGGCCTGAGAACCGAGCCGACGGCCAGCCATGGCTCGGAAACACCCCCCGGAGCGGCCATCAAGACGGCACTGGAGGGCAAAAATGGTTCCGGGATGATCTTCCCTCCCGGGCAGGCGCCCCGTCTGGCCGCCTGGGCTCCCATCGGGATCAAGGGGTTGCGCTGGGCCATCGTGGTGGAAAAGGATGCCTCCCGGATCTTTGCCCCCCCGCCCGGAGAGAAACGCAACTGGTTGCACAAATTCAGCGAAACCGCCGGATACTATGATCTGTTTCTGGTGCATCCGGATGGCAACGTCTTTTTTACCGCAGCCCGACAGGCGGATCTGGCCACGAATCTCATCTCGGGCAAATATGCCGGCACCAACCTGGGACAATTGATCCAGAAGGTGTTGAAGACCCGACAAGCCGGACTCTCCGATCTGGTGCCCTATCCCCCCAGCGACAATCAACCGGCCTTTTTCATGGCTCATCCGGTGCTCGACCACGATCAGGTGGTGCTGGTGGCCGCCCTGCAACTGGCCCCGGACGCCATCACCGCCCTGCTGCATCCGGTCTCCCAGGCCACGCCCTACCGGATCTTTCTGGTGGGGCCGGATGAAAAGTTGCGTTCCGACGCCTTCACGGATGCGGCCAATCCCGCCACAGCCACGGCGTTCATTGGCGGTCCCGCCACGGCGGTGGTCTCCCCGAAAGGGATCCAGAGCGCTCTGGCCGGAGAGACGGGAACGCAAGTCACTCAACGTTCGGATGGCAAACGGGTGCTCTCCTCCTACGCGCCTCTGCCCCTGGATGGTTTCCTGTGGGGAGTGATCGCGGAAATCGACATGGAGGAGCTCTCCCCGACCGTCCCCCCCTGGCCCATGATCGCGGGTCTGCTGGGTGGAGTGGCGCTTCTGACCCTGCTCGGCTCCCTGTTGATCCGCAACGATCTTGTCAAGCCGTTGCAGGCCACGGCCCAGATTCTGAACCGCATGGCCTCCGGACACTTTCCCCGTTCCGAACCCAGCCGCCGTCAGGATGAACTCGGCGGACTGAACCGCTCCCTGACCACCCTCTCCAGCGAAGTCACGCAGGCCGGTCAACGCATCCAGCAGGCGGCAGAACCCATGTCGGTCCGCATTCGCCGTCTGGCCTCCTTTGCCATGGTGATCTCCCGGGAGTCGTCAGCCGGAGCCGACACCCTGGCCGAAGCCAGGGCAGCCATTGCCGAAAGCTCCCGCCTGTATGCCGAAGAGACCCGACGCCTTGCCAACGAGCAGTCCCGACTGATCAGCGAACAGACCCACCTGATGCAAAACGCCCAGCGTCTCACCGGTCTGACCGCGGAAGCCATCGCCGAGAGCCGTCAAGTCATCGACGACTCCACAGCGGCCTGGCGACAGATGCAAGAGCAGATCCGCCGTTTGCAGGAGTCCACCCTGGAGATGGTCCAACTGGCCCAGACCAATGGCAAACCCATCGAGGATGGCGGCAAGACCGGCAAGCATCCCGGCAAACACGCCCATGTCAAGGAGGGGATGACTGTCGCCACTCAGTTGGCCCGGACCGCTCAAGAGATGCAAGACGCGCTCGAAGCATCAACCCGGCTGATCTCCGAACGCCAGCAGGCCACGGAACACGCCACCGCATCCCTGGATGCCATGCTGCCCGCCATTCCCATGCTCACTCCTCCCGAGGTCCAACCTCTGATGGTTCTGGAACACACGCCGAATCGGGCCATCGCCTCCCTGGAGAAGCTGGATGTTCTGCTCAAAAAGAACGTCGCCACCTCCCGGGAGATCATCCTGGCCGCCAAGGGGGTGTTCGACATCACCACCGGATCCCTCAAGCAGGCCACCTCCTATTTTGTACCCGATTCCGCGCTTCCGGAGCCTCTTGCCAGCCAGGAGATGGTCTCCAACACCCTGCTGAACGAACCGGAAGCGCCACACACCCGATTGGCCATGGACCCCCCCCATGCGGTCTCGCCCCCGCGTGAGGGATCCGACACTTCCCCTTCCAGTTGACAGAGCTTGCGCGCATGAACGAAACCCTCTCGACATCCTCGACACAATATCTGACCTTCACCCTGGGGGCAGAGGTCTTTGCCGTGGACATCTCCAAGATCCGGGAAGTCCTGGAGTACACCTCGGTCACCAAAGTGCCCCGCACACCGGGTTTCATGTGTGGTGTGATCAATCTGCGCGGCAGCGTTGTCCCGGTTGTGGACATGCGCCAGAAGTTCAACATGGCCCAAGGCGAAAAATCGGTCAACACCTGTATTATCATTCTGGAGATTGCCCAGGATGACGGGGTGGTGGTCATGGGAGCGCTGGCCGATTCGGTCCGGGAGGTGATGGAACTGGAACCCGGTCAGATTGAACCTCCCCCGAAAATCAGCATGCGTCTCCGGACCGACTTTCTCAAGGGCATGGGCAAACAGGATGGACGATTCATCATGATCCTGGACATCGATAAAATGTTCTCGGTGGAGGAACTCTCCTCGGTACAGAACACTTCCAATTGAATTATCGCATGTCAATCGGGATGTGTGCTGGGCATGTCTGATAGCTCGGAGGTGAAAGTCCTCTATCCAGCCTGATGGGGCGAAGGATTAAGGGTAAAGACTCGCCGCAAGGCGGGGCCTGAAAGAAGCGTGGAGCAAAATCGTGACCTGACGAACAGAAAGTAGATCTCAGGCCGTGCGGACCGGACGAGCGGGCATCTAACCGCAAAGTCCACACCATCAAAGGACCGTGCGGTAAATCTGCCAGGCGCACCCTTGTTGCGACGGACTTGTGCCATGGCGTCCAGAATATTGGTCGGTAGGCACACCTTCTCC
>JADGAB010000004.1 GCA_015232245.1 Magnetococcales bacterium
TCAGGTTCCACACTCCGATGGACCACCGTTTCGATGATCATACTTGGTTTTGGGATGGTTATTCAGAGCGCGTTAAAGGGGGCAGTTCCGCAAAATTGGCGTTTCAAGGTCTGTGGGATGCCATCAACGCCAAGCGCGGCCATGGGTGGGATACCAACCCGTGGGTGTGGGTGATCGAGTTCAAGAGGCTGGAACAATGAAACTTTCCACCGAAAAAGCCTATCAAGGCGATATTGAAAGATTTTTGATGTGGGGTGGAGCCGTCCCGGCGCCTGAAAAAATGGTGGCATCCTATCTGTACGAACATTCCGACAGTCACAAGTTCGCCACGCTGGCCCGCTGGCGGGTCTCCCTGGGCAAGGCCCATTCCGTCCAGGGACTGAAAGATCCCACGAAAACCGAACTGGTCAATGCCGTACTCAAGGGCATCAAGCAGGAGCATGGCCGGGAACAGCGTCGCGTGGCTCCCCTGACCAGCCTTGAGGCAAAGGTGCTGCTCAACACCATGGGAGGCAGTCTCAAAGACCTGCGGGACAAGGCTTTGATCGGGGTTGGTTTCTTCGGTGGTCTGCGCCGGTCCGAAATCACCAACCTCACGGTAGAGAACATCACGAGAATGGCCAGATATGGGGAACTCACCTTGAGCACCGGTCGCGTGGTGGTGATCCCGCTTGACCAGGTGAAAGACCTGGATGAGTGGCTGGCCACCTCGGGAATCGAAACCGGCGCGGTCTTCCGGAGCATCAACCGGCATGGCCAGATCTCCGGTAAACCCCTCACAGGCCACGGCGTGGCACGGATTATCAAAGAACGGTTTGCCTCGATTTGTATGGATCCTGCGCTGTATAGCGTGGGGAGTCTTCGTTCTGGTCTTTTGGGTCGATTTTAGAGGCAGGAAGATGGCGACAGTAGACATGATTATAGCAGGACTTAACGCCTGTTTGACCGGTAACAGCAATGCAATCCGGTCGGCCTTGGATACAATGGTCGCCCACGAAATCAAGACTGGCAACCACACGGTTGCTGCCAAGTTCCGTTCTGTGCTGGAAAGTCATGAAAACCAAGTTATTTCGTCGACAAGAAGAACATATGCCGCCAAAAAAATATTGCGCAGCGACACGCCAAAAGGAATGAGTGAGCAGGTTGTTGTTCACGGAATAGACAGCATGACGCTGGAAAAATGCGTTCTTGATGTCGTTCTGAAAATGATCAAGGAACATAAAAACCGTGAAAGGTTGCAGAGTTACAATCTTGATCCGCACCACAAGATTTTATTAATCGGTCCCCCGGGAAATGGCAAGACAACTCTGGCCTCCAGAATTGCGGCTGATCTTGGAGTTCCATTTTTTTCGGTTAATGGCGATGTCCTATCATCGTTAATGGGAGAAACAACTAAAAATATAAAAGAAATTTTCACATACTCTGCGAAAGCAGGGGGATGCGTGTTGTTTCTTGATGAGTTTGACGCCATGGGGGCGGAAAGATCGGGTAAACACTCAGATGTAGGCGAAGCAAAACGCATAACCGCATTTCTTCTGACCGAAATTGATGCGCTCCCGTCAGACGTTGTTATGATAGCCGCAACAAACCACCAGGAATTACTTGACCGTGCTTTATGGCGTCGGTTCCAAATAAAACTTGAACTTGGCATGCCAAGTCATGAGCAGGCAACCGTTTTTGTTTCATCTACAGGTAAAAGACACCGTGTTGAGTTCTCTCCAAGGCAAATTTTACGTATCGTGAAACATACGAAAGGGAAATGTATTGCAGAGATAGAGCATGTCTGCATAGAAATTATCACTGATATGGCAATGTCTGACAAACCAGACTTGGAAATGTCTGTTGAAAAAATTGTTGGTATCATGGATTGACTGACGGACATTTGCGGAGAATCCCCATGACAGACCAAAATTCCAAGTTGCAGCGTCATCTGCACATTATCCAACATTCCCTTGGACGCGACCAATACGGTCTCCTTCCGAGTGGAGTCAAGGAAGAATTCCGGAATCACTACGTTATCGGACCTGAAAGTAATGGATATGATGACTGCACAGATCTGGTAGACGCTGGCTTGATGACTCGTTCTCCTGGAGGTGAATTGCTTTCAGGGATGGACATATTCTGTGTGACCGAATCCGGTAGAGCATTCATGGTTGCCAACAGCCATAAGCCAGAATATATCAGTCGATCAAAACAACGTGCCAAACAGAAATATCAACATTATCTTGCTTATTCAGATTTTATTTCTATTCCATTTATTGATTTTCTTAAGATGGAAAGTGACGATAGGAAAGATGGTGAAGATAAGAAGGAATACAGGTGGTGAGTCATCCCCGGTCCCTGCTCCCCTTGGTAACGTTTGAGTCCAGCACTCTGACCCACGTCAATGACTGCCTGATTGCTTGGGGGCATCGAATGGGACCAGTTTTAAGGGGTAATCAAGCTGGAATCTGTCATGCGCTGCTGCACGACGGGGATACGGTTGCCGTGACGACTGCCCACACGCTGATCCGTGAGACGGTGGGAGGCGGTAACAACTACCTGACAAGGGAGAACACCATCGAACTGTCGCGCTTGTGCGCAAGCAGGCCCGGTCTCTGCCGGGTCGCCCTTCGGATCTGGCGAGAGTTCGTTTTTCCCACCCTGGGATATAATTATGCCATCAGCTATCAGGACGCCGACATGCATACCGGATCGACGTATCGGTTTGACGGGTGGAAGAGGATTGGTGATTTGGCCGTGTCTGGGACTGATTCCAGGTCGGGAAGAAAAGGGCGCAAGAAATGGGTTTGGATGTGGGAGAGCAGAGTATGAACACGGCAATCACCCCGGAGATTCCACAGGATGACAACGCTGTCCACGTGCTGGCCTGATGAGTAGCATCACCCACTTCCAAGTCTTTTGCGGCCTCGGCGGCGGGGCCCTTGGATTCCAACAGGCATCACCCAGGATTCCGGGTGTGCAGGGGCGGTTCCGGTGCCTGGGTGGGATCGATTCTGACCCGGCGGCAATCCGGGATTTCTCGCGCCTGGTCGGCACGCCCGGCACCGTGCTGGACCTGTTCGACCGCGACCAGTACACGGACTGGCACGGCCACGAGCCGCCAGCCGGGTGGCACGAGGCTACCCTGGATGACATACGGCGCGCTGCCGGGAGGGAGTCTCCGGACGTGGTGTTCACCTCGCCGCCGTGCAAGGGATACTCCGGCCTGCTGCCGGAGAGGTCCAGCAAAACGGCCAAGTACCAGGCCATGAACCGGCTGGCCCTGCGTGGGATCTGGCTCACCCTGGAGGCGTTTGCAGATGATCCACCGGCGTTCGTCATCCTGGAGAACGTGCCACGGATCGCCAGCCGTGGCCGCCACCTGCTGGACCAGATTGGCAACCTCCTCCGGCACCACGGGTACGCCGTGGCTGAGACCGTCCATGACTGCGGGGAGTTGGGTGGACTCGCCCAGTCGCGCCGGAGGTTCCTGCTGGTGGCCCGCCATTTGGCGAAAGTCCCGCCCTACCTCTACCAGCCGGAGAGCAAGCCGCTCCGCACCGTGGGAGAGGTTATCGGCTCGTTGCCGGTGCCCATCGGGGAGCAGGCCAACCCAATGCACCGGGTACCGTCGCTCTCCTGGCGTACCTGGGTGCGCCTGGCCCTGATTCCTCCCGGTGGGGACTGGCGGTCGCTGCGTGATCTGCGGGTGGAGGATGGGGTGTTGGCCGACTACGCCATCCTGGCCACGCCCCGGGACGATCACCTGGGAGTCCACCGGATGGGCGACACTATGGGTACCGTCACCGGCAAGGCGGGGGCGACTAACGGGGCTTTCTCAATCGCAGATCCGCGTATTCTTGGCGGACAGGGCAAGCAGAGCTACAAGTCCGGCAACCTGTTCGGTATCACCACTTGGGATGGTCAGTCCGGCGGCGTCACCGGATCCGCCTGCCACGACAACGGGCCATGGACCATCGCTGATCCGAGGACGGCAATGTCCGGTGAGTACGGGCAATACGGGATCATCCCGTGGGATCAATCCATGGGGGCTGTATCCGGCCAGTCCGCTCCAGGGGGTGGGCGATACTCGGTCGCCGACCCGCGCGCACCGGACCATGCCGAGGGCAATCTCAACATGGTTCCCAAAGATCCGGACACCAGGGGCCTGTTCATCATTCGCGCCCTGCACGGCGGCGCGTGGCACCGGCCATTCACCACACTGGAGCTGGCGGCGCTCCAGGGGTTCGATTTGGCCGATCCGCTTGACGGCACATCGGACACCCGGTGGCGCATGGCCATCGGCAATGCGGTCCCACCACCGGCAGCGCAAGCCGTGGCTGAGGTAATCGGGCGAGCAATCCTGTTGGCGCGGGCCGGGGAGACGTATGTGATGGGGATGACGCCGGTCTGGGTGAGGCGGATGGCGGCGGCGGTGTCGTTAAAGAGGTGAATGCCAAAATGAAAAACATAGAAGGATGTTTCTGTAAGAAGTGTCGTCGGTCTGGCGCGTGGAAGGTGACAAAAGAATGGCGAAACATGTCAGCGCGCGCAATAAGAAGAGAATTAAAGAAAAACATTGATACATTATTTATCGTCAAAAGACCGTGGTCTTGACAAGGATACAAATGAACGTCGAATGGAAAAATTTTCAAATGTTTGAGTGTCATCATAAAGACTCAATTGAATATGATGACGAAGGAAGCCAGCAATACGAAAAATGCATGGGTGGAGAATGCTGTCGTTTCGATTATATCGAAAAATGCAAATATGCTGAATTTCATCTTGATGATTTGTTGTCGCTGATTGCCATCGACAAGAAAAACAACAAGAAAAACCATTAAGAAGACAGATGTGCATGCGGATCTGGAATGGGTCCAGAACAGATCCAGGTCAGGCTCACCATTGATCTGATGGACAGTCTTTCCTTAGTTGCGCAGGGGGGCTCTTGTTGTGTCCGGCGCAACCCAATACCAGACCAGTTGGAGGTCTCCATGATGGTTGTCAAGACAGAATTGGACGAACTGCTTGCCGATTTGCGATCCGCAAAAGTCGGAAACCCAGAACTCGATCTCCGGATTGCCAAGTTGACAGGTGTTGTCCCAAAAGATGGTTGGGTTTTCGACGAGCATAGATCCGGACCGAAAAGCAAATGGATCCTGAATCCTTGGTGCCATGACGAAGCAGGTGGATTCTATCCACGCTACACCCAGTCGCTCGACGCCACCGAGAACGCTTTCTTTGATGACAGTTGGTGGTGGGAAAGCATGAAAGTATTAAGAATCATGAACAGAAGAAATGTTGTGCAAGAATATCGTTTCCAATGGACAGCACACGGCATTTCTGAATCGGGTGATGAACTGGCGGCAATGGACTCACACCCTGACAACAAGATCGCCAGGGCCATATGCGTGGTGCTTTCGCACGCACAATGCACGGCGTGACGAGATCTTATGGGCATCTTTCTGACATCCGAGGAAGTGGACGCCCTCTTTGACTGCGGGGAGAAGCGGCTCAAGAACCGTGACCGGGCGGCCTTTCTGTACCTGCGGGAGCGGATGGACTCAAACACGCTGCTGACCTCCATGGGGTGGAAAGCCCTCTCCCTGGCCCTTGAGGAACTGCCGGTGCAGGGGTCCACGGAAAAGCCGTTCATCGGTACTCGGGATACCATACGGTGGATCCTGCGGCGTCTTGAGGGAAAAGGACTGATCGAACAAGTGCATGGCGAAAAAATGATGGAGTCTGTTTTTCGCTTCCCCCTGTATGACCGCATCCATGCGTCCGAAAAAAGAAGACCCAATGAAGACCCACGGAGCAGGCCACAGGAGAACACCCAGGAAAATAAGATTGAAAACAATGTATTGGGAGACAAGAGAAACCAGAAGAACACCCATGAAAAAAGCGAGAAGAGGACCCATTATCCTATTAATCCTATGATTGAAGAGAAGATAAATCCCCCTACCCCCTTGCAAAAAGTTGCGGAGACCGGGCGTGGTCACATCTACCCGGAGGCGTTCCTGCAGGCGGTGACCGCCTATCCGAAACGGCACACATCGATCGACAAGGCAACCTCCTACCGGGCATGGTCGGCCAGGGTCAAAGAGGGGCATGACCCGGAGATGATCCTGGCCGGGATCGAACGGTACAAGCGATTCATGCTCGCAGAGGGGAACGTGGGGACAAGGTACGTCAAGATGATGGCCACGTTTCTGGGCAAGGCCGATCCGCCGTTCTTTTTGATGCCATGGAAAGTCAACGGCCATGTTGGCATCACCCAGGGGACCGACAGGGATTACGACCAGGTGGATTATCGGGTGGGGGCAACCCCCACGGAAACCGTTGATTGGGTTGTGGAGGGTGGCCGTGAATGCATCCGTTGAGCAGGAATTTTGCTGCGAACAACATGGAGCCTGGAAGGGGAGACTGCTCCCGCACCCGTTCCAGAAGGGGGAAACGCTGGCACCTATGTGCCCGGACTGTATCGCAATCGCCGAGCGCAACCGACAGGAAGAGGAGCAGTTGCAAAAGGGCAGAGAGAGACAGTCATTGATCGAAAAAAAGATTGGACAGGCCGGAATCGAGAGGAGGTTTCTGGGAAAAACATTCTCGAATTTTTTGGCGGTCAACGAAGACCAGGCAAAAGCCCTTAAAGTTGCCAAACGCTATGCGACGACGCTGGATGATCGCATCGACCAGGGGGATTGCCTGGTGTTTTGTGGCAGACCGGGAACCGGTAAAAGTCATCTTGCATCGTCCATCATACAGTTGGCGATCAATGAGGGGAAAACGGCGGCATACCTGTCTGTCTATGACCTGATCCTGACGGCCCGCTCGACCTATGGCAACCGCAATGGTCCGACCCTCAAGGAGGAGTTGCAGGCGCTGATCGACGTGGACTTGTTGGCCCTGGATGAGGTTGGGGTCAAGTCGGGGAGCGAGGACGGATGGCTGATTGCCTCCCTCATCGATGCCAGATACCGCAAAAAGAAACCGTCCATCGTGATCAGCAATCTGTCCCCGGATGCGCTGGAGGAATACCTGGGTGAGAGGATCATGGACCGTCTACGGGATGGCAAGGGGGTGGTGGTGGCTTTCTGCTGGGAAAGTCACCGTCGCCAGAAGCAACCGTCAACCAACAAGGTGGCAGCATGAGCGAAACGAAGATATCCAAAAGTCATTTGCTGGAATTTTCAAACCGGTTGACCGACCTTTCCGATGCAATGATTGCGCTTGGACAGGATCTGTGTGCGTATGGGTATGAACAAGGCTGGGAAATGGTTGGAGCTGGTGGGATTGCCGGTCAATTGGCGAAGAAGTTGGCCGAGGAAGCCGACAAACCATGACCGAATTGCCTCCCACTCTGGAGCCATGGACCCCGGAACTGGTCAAGGCACGTCTGGAGCAGGCGGCCCAAATAGAACGCCGACGCCCCGAGCGGCATGTGCGTCCAGACGGGGCAAGATCCTCGTGGCCCGCCCATCAGATCCAGCGCGATTTTGACTTGGTTGAGGTGCTGCCCCCATGCCCAACGCCACAGGAGATCATCCGGGCGGAAGAGGCCATGGGGTGGCTCAGGTGGGTGCCATCGGCAGGGGTGCGCAGGATGTTGTGGAGCCTGGCGTGCGGATCCGCCGTGCGAACGATGATGACCGAATACCGCCGGGGCAGGAAAACTATTGATCGTCTGTGCGCATCCGGGTTGAAGCGCATCGCCAACAGACTGAACGCCAGGGAGCGTCGATGACCGATCTTTTGACTGTTGCCGAGGCCGCCGCTTTTCTGCACCTCAAACCCAAAACCCTCAATAATTGGCGGACGGGAGCCAGAAGGCGGGGACCGATTTATGTCCCGGTCGGGAGGAAGATCTTTTATTCACGGGAGGATCTGGTGCAATGGCTCAATGAACAGAAGGTGGATCCACAGAGTGCATGGGCGTTGCGCAAGGCCAAAATGAAAGAACACAAGGCCGAAGATTTGCGTAACACCCTGAAATTGCCACGGGTGAGAAAAGACGGGAAACCGTTTTAGTGGCCAGTCTGTTGCGTACAGAGCGACTTCTTTGGCCTTGGACTGCTTGTCCTGGATGTCTCTTCCCCACGGCCAATCCCTTCAGCCAATAAGGCTGTCACCAATGCATTGAGACTGACCCCTTCGCGCCGGGCCCTGGTGGAGAGTCTGGCATGCAAAGTCTTCGGTACCCTGGCGACGAATTTGCCGGAAAGACCACCCGACATGGGGGCAGGAACCGGAAGGCCCAATTCTTCCAGTGTTTGAATCATGCCGCATAACGCATCCATGCCGTTTTCAATGGCGTCATTCACGGTATCACCGTCGGAGATGCATTCGTTGAAGTCGGTGAAGGAAATCAGATACCCATTTCCTTCATCTTGGGCCAATGGCCTGATTTCAAAAGGGTAATCTTCAATTTTGCGCATCGATCATTCCCCTTTTACAAAAAGAACAAACTTTTTAACATATACTGGTTTAACAGGACGATGAGCAGGAATCGATAACGTTCTCCCATCGTCACGAAAAAAATAACAATGGCTGGTCCCTCGCTGCCGCCACACAATGCCGTGTTGCTGCGCAACCGTTTGCAACTGGTCAATCCGCCAATCCAAAGGCTGACGGGTCATGGCTTCAAGAAGTTTGGCGGAACTGTTCATGGGTAAAGATGGTACCATTGGTGGTATTGAATTGCAAGCGCAGAGCCATGCAGACCTTCCAAGAAGAGCATGACGACAGGCGCACAATTGCGCGCAGTTTTGGAACAAAATGAGTCAACTCTCCTGGCTTTACTCTTAACTTGGTCCAATCATCCCCATCATCCTGTCCACGGCCCGTTCCATCGCCTCCCGCACTGGATCCAGATCCAGCCGCGCATAGATCGCCGTCGTCTGTTGCGATTGGTGGCCCAGGGATTTGCCGATCACCGGCAGGGAGGCACCGGTCATGGCCTGCCAGCTCCCCATGGTCCGGCGCAGATCGTGGATATGGGCGTCGGTGATCCCGGCCCGGGTCAGGATGCGCTGCCAGGCTGCCAACGGGTCCACCAGATGTCCACTCTTTGATCGGGCGGACGGGAACACCCATTCTCCCGGATTCTGCCCGCGCAATCCAACCAACTCCTCCACAGCCTGTGGCACCAACGGGATGGTGATCGGCAGGCCGTTCTTGGTAAGCTGGATTTTCCATACCCTGCGATCAAAATCAAGATCCTCCCACCGCATGGACAGAATGTTTCGTTTGCGCGCACCCGTGAGCAGACAAATCATGAAAAAAAGATGCACCCGTGGGGGTTCTTCCCGCAAGGCTGAAAAAAAACGTCGCAACTCCTCCCCCGAGAGAAACCGGTCGCGGCTGATCTCCCGGTAATAGCGTATCCCCTTGGCCGGATTGGCCATCTCCAGGATTCCGCTCTCAAGGCCGAAATTGAAGAGCTTTGAAAGCAGGGCCAAAAGGCGATTGGCAAACGAGGGATGTTCTTTACCGATCCGGGCATGAAGGTCGGCAACGTCCCGGCGCGTGATGGACGAGAGCCTCTTGCCGTGCAGTGGCACAAGATGCAGGCGAAATTTGCTTTCATCATCCCGCCAGCTTTTCTTTCTGACCCGCGCCCATCGTTCCAGGTAGAGGTCAAAGAGGTCGGCAAAGGTCATCTCCGCATCGATGGCCTGACGCTCCTCGCTGGGACTCTCGCCCTGGGTCACCAGGGCGTTGAGCTGTCCGGCGTGTCTCCTGGCATCCTCCACCGACATGCGTGGCCAGCGACCCAGAGTGATCCGTTCCGGACCTCCACCTCTGACGCGCCTGTACCACGACCAGGTTTTCACCCCGGAAGGGGAAACGCGCATCTGCAAGCCGGGGGTGTGCTGGTCATGCCAGACCTCCCGACGCCCGGGAGCAGAGGCAGGCAGTTCGGCGATGCGGGTGGCGGTGAAGATGATCTTTTGGGCCATTTTGGGCTTGCCTTGGGTTACGCTTGGGTTACGCATCTGCGGGATTGAAACCGTATTTTGCGGGCACTCCAGGGATCTAAACGGGAAAAAGATTTCTGGCCACCATTGATAATACTGGATTCTTGCAAAGCACCCATCCGGATATACATTCCGTATGGGTAACATATGGATACGGACGACGATAAAAATGAAGTTATTCAGCATGTCGCATTAAAGCAGATTTTCCAATCGCAAAAATCGGCGAAAAAGGGTAATAATTTTCTATGCTGTGGAGAGGTGCGCAAGTAAAGCCCGACAGATGTTTCAAGTCGGGCTTTTTCTTTGACCGGGTTTGGAGCCAAAAAGATGACGATCATAATCGATTGGCCGTGGCAACATTTCACCAGAGACGAAATGCAATGCCAGTGTGGGTGTGGTCGGGCCACGATGGACACGGCCTTTATGGACCGCCTGGAGCGGCTGAGAGGGGCGTATGGCAAGCCGATGCGGGTATCGTCGGGGTACCGGTGCGCAGCCCACAATCTGGCGGTGGCTCATACCGGGAGCACTGGACCGCATACCACAGGTCATGCAGTGGATATATTGATCACATCGCCTGACGCCTGGAATTTGGTGAGACTGGCAACCTGCCTGGGATTTACGGGCATCGGTGTGAGCCAGACTGGGACACCCGCCAACCATTTCATTCACCTTGACGACCTCCGCGCCCCTGCATACCCAAGGCCGTGGTTGGGGTCGTATTGAGGTCTGGAGGTGAGCATGCCCGCTATCGATAGCAGACCCGGCGCGACTTCGATCCAGGATCCTGCCAATGTCAGACCGGCCAATGTGGCCCACGACAGGACGCAGGCCCGCCTTTCATATTTGACTTTCCTGGGCTTTTTGCTGGTAACTGGCGCGATCCTTTGGAAGGGAGTGCCTGCCGATAATGCGGCTGCACTGCTGGTGGGGACATTGGCCCAACAGGCGTACAGCTTGGCCAAAGAGGCCATTGGCGTCTTTACCGGGGCCAGCCCGGCGTCTGCCAAGGCCAACCCTGCCCAACTTGAGCCGAAAATGGATATCAGAGAGGCGAAATGATCCCAGAAAATACGTGTCAGATCCAAGGAAAGGGATCAACACAATGCCCATTTGCCCCGACGTTCGCCCGCATCGAGGAACAGATGCGCCAAGTACAGGAACAACTGCGAGAAGGAAAAGAGGAATTCAAGGAAATCAAGGAAACGTTGCGGACCTTGACGGAAGCGCAGCAACAGGCTACCGGAGTTGTCTATACCGCCCGGGCATTGCTGGTCGCGGTTGGGGCAACGGTGAGCCTGATTTTCGCCGGATTGCAGTTTTGGAAAAATCATTGATCTCTTGTCCGTAAGGTTTTAAACATGGAACACAGGCTGACGAAAAGGCAAGAGCGTTTCGTCGAGGAATATCTGCTCGATTTTAACGTCACGCAAGCTGCTGTTCGTGCTGGATATTCCAAGGCCCATGCCGGGCGTATCGGGTATGAGAACTTACAAAAAGTCCATATCCAAACCGCAATCGGTAATCGACAAAAACAATTAGTTGTTTCGTCGGGAGTGGGACCGGAACGGGTCGTCAAGGAGTTGACAAAACTGGCCTTCGCCAGGGTCGATGACTTGTTCGACGCTGAATGGAATTTGAAGAATGCCGATCAGGTGCCAGAACATTCCAAGGCCGCTATCGCATCGGTCACGAAGACCAACACTCCCGGAAGCAATACCACGGTCAAGGTGACTCTGGCCAGCAAGTTGGGGGCTCTTGATCAGCTTGCCAGGATCCTGGGGATTACAGGCCTGGACAAAAACAGGGACAGCGACGACAAAGACCTGATCGAGGCGGTCAAGGCGGCGAGGAGGCGATATGACGCCTAAATCACCCAGGCTGGAACTGGCGTCTCTGGTCGGAGGCTATTACGATGACCCGCTCATGTTTGTCAGGGTGATGTTCCCTTGGAAAGAACCGGGAACGCTGGCAAACCAAACTGGACCAAGGGCATGGCAGGAAAAGTTTCTGGCCGACCTTGGCGCAATGGTGCGATCCAGGCGCTTCAACGGGCTCGACCCGGTGCAACCCATCCTGATGTCGGTGGTCTCCGGGCACGGCGTCGGCAAAAGCGCCCTGGTGGCGTGGATATGCCTGTGGATCATGGCCACGCGACCCAACTGCAAGGGCATTGTTACGGCCAACACCAGCATCCAACTCCAGTCCAAAACCTGGTCGGAGTTGGGGAAGTGGGTCAAGCTCTGTCGGATAGGACACTGGTTTGGCTACTCCTCCGGAGACCGGAGCATGGTGCTCAAATCAATTTTCAGCCCGGAGTCCTGGCGCGTCGAGGCGATCACCTGGAGGATTGAACAGTCTGAGGCGTTTGCCGGGTTGCACTGCGTGGACTCGACGCCATTCTATGTCTTCGACGAGGCGAGCGCCATACCGGACAAAATACTGGAGGTGGCAGATGGCGGTCTGACGGACGGCGAGCCGATGATGTTCCTGTTTGGCAACGGCACCCGAAACACCGGACGCTTCAAAGAGACCTTCGGCAAATTGCGGCATCGCTGGGACACCCGGCAAATCGATTCACGCACCGTCGAGGGGACCAACAAGGAGCTGTTCGCGCAATGGGAGGCGGATCACGGCGCGGAGTCGGACTTTTTCAAGGTCCGGGTGCGCGGCATGTTCCCAGCATCGGCAACGACGCAGTTCATTTCCGAGGGCGATGTCGATAACAGCATCGCCCTCACCGTGGAAGATGCCAACGTGGCGCATATGCCGCTGATTTTCGGGGTGGACGTGGCCCGGTTCGGCGATGACGACTCGTGCCTTGTGGCCAGACGAGGACGCAAGGTGATGGAGTTGATCCCCTGGAGCGGATTGGACACGATGCAACTGGCCTCCATGGTCGCCCGGGAGATCGACAAGCAGCATCCAGACGCCGTGTTCGTGGACGGATGCGGATTGGGTGCCGGGGTTGTGGACCGATTGAGGAGTCTGGGCTACCACCAGGTGATCGATGTACAGTCCGCCGCCAGCCCCAACGACCCCAAAGCCAAGTGCGGCAACCTGCGCGCCGAGATGTGGTCCAGCATGCGGGATGCCATTAAGGTCGGTCTGGATCTGCCGGACGAACAGAGGCTCAAGGATGATCTGATCGGCCCGGATTATTTCTACAACGCCAATGACGAACTCATGATCGAGTCCAAGAAGTCGATGAAGGCCCGTGGTCTGGCCTCACCGGATCGCGGGGATGCCCTGGCGATGACCTATGCCTATCCGGTCAGGTCCACGGGCAGATCAACCACACCCACCACCAGACCGGCACGCAACTGGAGGGTGTGATGGCAACCACTGCGGCGCTGACCAGGAGGGATCTGGAAAAATTCCTGGAGGATGCGCGCAACGAACCATCCTGGCGGGAGGAGGCCAACAAGGCCGCCGCCTATTACGACGGCGATCAGCTCGACCAGGAGACCCTGGCCAAAAAACAGGCGTCGGGGTCGGCACCGGTCACACGCAATCTGGTCGCCCCCATGATCGATCTGATGCTGGGAGCGCAGGCCAAGGCGCGGCAGGATTGGAAGGTGGTGGCCCAGGATGAAGAGTCCATCGACCTGGCGGAGGCACTGACCCACAAGATGAGGGACGCCGAACGGATGTCTGGCGCGGACCGGGCATGCGCCGATGCCTATGCCAGCATGGTCAAGACCGGCATCGGCTGGGTGGAGGTCGCCAAAGAAACCGATCCATTCAAACCGGCCTACCGGGTGCAGGCCATCCATCGCAACGAGATCTGGTGGGACTGGCGGGCCAAGCGTCCGGATCTGTCCGACGCCAGATTTCTGTTCCGAAAAAAGTTCTTCGATTCCGACATCCTGGAGCAGACATTCCCGAAACATGTGGATTTGATCCGGCGCTCCATGATGGGATGGTCCAACTGGGATCCGGGCAAAGATGACAATCCGGAAACATGGTCCGCATTCAATACCGTCCATTCGACCTCCGTGCCTGCGCAGGATTGGATTGACACCCAACGCAAACGACTCTGCCTCTATGAGGTATGGTCCCGCACCTGGGAAATCGGGTTCATCCTCCGCTTCGAAGATGGACGGGTGATCGAGTTGGACGAAGGCAACGAACACCATCTTGAGGCAATTTTGTCCGGTCAGGCAGAGGTGGAAAAAGGGCGATTGAGTCGCGTCTGGCTATCGTGGTGGCTGGGACCGCATCTGTTGAGCGTCCGTCCATCCCCCTATCAGCACAACCAGTTCCCGTATGTGCCGTTCTGGGGGTTTCGCAAAGACAAGGATGGGGCTCCCTACGGCATGATCAGTCGCATGCTGTCCCCTCAAGACATCATCAACTTCCTGCTCTCCAAATTGATGGATTTTACCGGCACGCAACGCATCATTGCCGACGATGACGCATTCGGGTTTGACATGGATATCGCCAAGGCCGGAATGGAACTGGGTCGCACCGACACGCTGATCAATCTCAATCCGAACCGGAAAAATGCGGACGCCGTGAAAATCGTCACCGAACCACAGTTGACGGCACAACATGCCCAGGTTCTGAAAGACGCCACGCTGGGGATCCAGTCCGTGGCAGGAATCCATCAGGAGATGATGGGCAAGTCCGGGGATGCCAACTCCGGGGTGGCCATCAATTCGCTGATCGAGCAAGGGACCACCACGCAGGCCGAAATCAACGACAATTTCCTCACAGGTCGGCGCACAACCGGGGAGTTGCTCCTCAGCCTGGTTCGAGACAAGATCGGTGACAGGCCCATCGTGGTCACGATCAAACGGTCGGGAGCGAAAATCCCGATCCAATTGAATCAAATGACCACCGACGAGCAGGGGAACCCATACCGATCCAACGATGTGGTCAACACGCAACTCAAGGTGGATCTGGAGGATATCCCGGCATCGGCGAGTGTCCGGCAGCAGCAATCCAGAGAACTCGGTGAACTGATCGCCAAGGTACCGCAATTGCTGCAATACGTGATCGATCTGGTCATCAAGTCCTCCGATCTGCCCTACAAGGATGAACTGGTGGCCCGGTTGCAGACCATCATCCCGGGGATGCAAGCGGCTCAGCAACAGTCAGGACCGTCACCACAGGATGTGGCCATGCAGGCCCAGCAACAGCAGATGATGCAGGAGGCGCATGACGCCAAACTGGCAGAGCAGGCGGCAAAAATTCACAAACTCAATGCCGAGGCCGCCACCATCCGCACCCGGAATGACGCCGAGATGGCGTCGCAATTCGTTCAACAGCCCATGAGGTTATCCCCCAATGCAATTTCGTACTCCGCATGACCTGCGAGCCAGCAATCCCGATGTGGTCACGGATGCCAATGACCTGATGATCATGCAGATTGATACCAACACCAACGGATCACCGTCATACGTCGGATACGCCCCTCCAGGGACAACATTCGATCAGGGGTTCTGGCGTATCAAGAAATTCGTTTATGACCAGAATGGGTTGATCATCGGAACAAGGTGGGCCGGGGGAGACGCAAAGATGAACTATGTCTGGAACGACCGAAACAGTTACACCTACGGGTGAGATCCTCACCTGACCATGGATTCTACCGGATTATGCCGGTTTTTTTTGTGCCAAAATCAATGATAAGGAACAACCACCATGCCGGAAGAAGAGACAGTAGACGGAGAAGTATACGAAGAAGGGTTGGAGTCCGGTGAACAGGAAGGCGCGGAAGCTGACCCATCGCAGGGAGAGACGCCTGATTCTGGAGCAGCGCCGCAAGAGGCACCCCAGGAAGCCAAGGCCCCGACCCAGACGCAGGGTGATGACCGAATGGAGGCCCTGGAACGCCAGAACCAGATGCTGACGCAGATGCTGCAGCAGTTCGTGGCGCAAGGCAAGACGCCTGATGAGAGGCAATCCAGGGAGGCGCAAACGCCGCCACCGGCTGACCCGTATGAGCAGTACCTGCAAGGGTTTGCCATGAGCGAAAAACAGCAGGCGGAATACGAACGACGCAAAAACGATTTCGGAGAAGACTATGCTTCCGATTACAGGGATCGGTTGATGGTCGAGCATGTCAACCGCACCCTGGCGCAACAGCAACGCGCATTGCAGGAGCATTATCACCAGCAACAGCAGGCCGCCGCCCAGCGTGCTGTGGATGAGGCCCAGAACGCCATCGCCCAGGAACCGGTGCTGCGGGATCTTCAGGCCAAGCAAGGGCCGGAATGGCAGATGTTGAATGATATCCACCTCGCGGCCATGAGGAACAATCCCGGATACCAACAGGGGTCCTGGAAAGACCGCAGCCAGATGTTGGCGCGCATGGCCACGAGCATGTTTGCCACCCCTGCCGCATCACCCCCGTCACCCCCTGCCCAGACGGTGGCGGACAAGCGTCAGGCCGTGGCCGAAAAGATGAAAGGTGCCCGGACTCCAGAACCGTTGTCCATGTCGGATCTGCCCAAAGGCACACCGTCTGATGTGCAACCGAATCTGAATAAAATGACGGGCGAGGAACTGCACAAGCATTTCAGACAGAACAGAAACGCATCTCGAATCGTTAACTATTAACAATCTGGAGGGATTTCATGCCAACATCGGTTGTCAATCAGTCGGTTTCTGCCGCACCGTTCGGAAGTATCGAAGGTGGAAGGATTATCGGGGCCTCGGTCTTTGCCGAAGCCACCACCGCCAACACCATTTGCAACTGCATGACCGGTCCCGAACCCACGGAGGCGGACGCGGCGGACAAATTGCGGATCCAGTCTTCCCCGGATTACCCCATCGTCCGGATTCGTGATCTGGAAAAAGGGTCGGCGGGGGAGGTGCGGGTGGACTCTTTCAACATTCTTGAAGGGTTGCCGGTCATGGGGGATGCCCGTATCGGTGGCAGACTGATGAGCCTCTCATCGTCCAGCATGACCATCCGTATCGATCAGATTCGTGGTGGCGCGGATCTGGGAGGCAACATGGCGCGCCAAAGAACCTCCCACAACCTGAGAACCATTGGCCGGGCCGGGTTGGAAGGGTGGTGGAAACGCTATCTGGACCAATGCAAAATCGTGCACATGGCGGGTGCGCGGGGGGATTTCAATACCTCACATTGCGTGATCCCTCTGGCGGGACATCCGGAGTTCGCGGGGATCATGGTAAATCAAGTCATGGCCCCGACCTACAACCGCCACTTCTATGGGGGTGACGCGAGCAGCATCGCCGACATCGATCCGGCGGACCTCATGACCCTGGATACCGTTTCCAAGCTGCGCACCCAACTGGACGAGAGCGATATCCCCCTGCAACCGGTCAAGTTCTACGACGACCCGCAGGCGGAAATGAACCCTCTGTTCATCCTGATGGTCACCCCACGGCAGTGGAGGACACTGCAATCCAACTCGTCGGACAAGGACTGGCATACCTTCCTGTCCGCGGCTGGGGTCCGGGGTTCAAAAAACCCGCTGTTCACCGGCGACACCTCCGGCATGTGGGACGGCATTCTGATTCGCAAGATGGAAAACTACCCGACCCGCTTCAAACAGGGCAGCAGCATCAAGGTGGCCACCAACGCCGATGCCTATGCGGAGACCACGACGGTCGTGCCGACCTACAATGCCGACCCCAACGCCACGGTTGACCGGGCCATTCTCCTGGGGGGGCAGGCCATTGGCGAAGTGTGGGGTATTCAATCCGCCACCGGAACCCATTTCCGCTGGTATGAAGGCAAAACCGACCATGGCAGTGTGTTGGAAGCCTCCATCAGCTCCATCGGGGGGTTTGGTAAATTCCGCTTCAAGAATGCCAGGGGCCAGGATTACGACCACGGGGTGGCGGTGATCGACACCTATGCGCCGTCGCCACGGTGATTCCATCAACACCATCAAGGGTGACCAACCAACATGACGACGACACACAACAAAATCGATGCCGACCGGAATCTGCTTTCCTTCGGGGAGTTCGGCAACACCTATTCGGCGGTTCTCACCTATGACGCGGCGGGCATCGCCAGCGGGGACGTGATTATCCTGGGCAAAATCCCGGGGGAAAGCCGGATCACCGATCTGCGTCTCAACCATGGGGCCATGGGGACCAATGTGACCCTGAACGTGGGTTGGATCGATGCCGGTGTGGCCAACAGCAGCAACGCCAACTATTTCCTGAGTGGATCCAATGTCGCGGCAGCCGGGGTGAAGCGCTCCGACGCCAAAGTGCTGAACGTGGTCAACGACACCTACATCACCGCCACGGTGGGTGGCGCGACGGCCACGGGGAATCTGGAGATGATCGTCACCTACCAGTTCCACGGATGAGGCCAACCCCATGCAAAAAATCCGCTACATCGGGAACAAACCCTTCAAACGGGATACCGTGACCAAATCGGGAACCGTCTGGCAAGGACGGGGGGATGTGCAGGAGGTGGACGACAAGTTTGCGGAGAAGCTGTTGCTCTTCCCGGATATCTGGGAGGTGGCCGTTGAGGAAACGCCACCTGTCGCACCGCCACCGCCAAAACCGAACAGAAGGACGGCAACGCCATGATGGACCTGGAACACCTGATCGGTTACGCCAGATCTCGCCTGGATGATCTGGTGGAACCGTATCTGTGGTCGGACCAAGAGTTGACGCAATACGCCAACCAGGCCGTCATTGAAGCCTGCCTCCGTGCCGACCTGCTGCAGGATGACCAGACGATTGCAATCTGCAGCATCAACGTTGTGGCCGGACAGGAGAGGTATCCCCTGCATCCCAAGGTGATCCTCATCAAACGGGCCACCATGATGGGAAACAGACCACGCAGGGTGCTTCCCAAATCAACCACGGCGGCACTGATGCAGGCATTCCCGGATTATCCGGATCAAGACGGCACGCCGGAATATTTCGTCCAGGACGTGGGAAGTTCCCAAATCGGGCTCTTCCCACGTCCGGTTGCCGACGAGGTGTTGCAACTGCTCGTCAGCAGGTTGCCGCTGTCCGACCTGGTTCATGGCGCCGACATACCGGAAATCCATCCAATGCACCATGCGGCGCTGGTGTATTGGATGGTCCATGAGGCGCTCCTGAAGGAGGATTCCGAGACCAGGAACGAACAGAAGGCCATGCAGTACCTGCAACTTTTCGAGGCGCAATTCGGACCCCGCAAAAACGCGCAGGAGATGGAGCAACAGGTCAGGTTTGCCATTCATCCAGGACGACGCAGGTAACCAATCCACACCATGAGCGACCAGCAGGCAGTCCACATTGCATCCTTTGCAGGAATCAACAATGTGACTGATCCGGCACGCCTGAAGCCGGGAGAGCTGGTCAGGGCGGTCAATGTGGACATCCACAATGACGGGATGCTCTCGCAACGGGGAGGCACGACACGGGTTTTCAGTGGTCGCTGTCGGTCGGTCTTCGGATCAAGTCAGGGGTTGCTTTTCGCCGAAGAGGAAAACCTCTATCTGATGAATGCCGACCATAACGCGAAAGTGATGCGTGCCGATCTGGATCCATCGCTTCCCCTGACCTATGCGGAAGTGGCCGGTGAGGTGCTCTATTCCAACACCGTCATCACCGGCTCCATTCGCCAGGGACAATCCGAGCCATGGGGGCCACCCACCCCGGACGCCCCCATGCTCTCCATGACCCCAAGTGGCCGCATCCCACCCGGGAGATACCGGGCCGTCGTCACCTTCTTCGATGCCGCAGGCCGGGAGTCGGGGGCCAGCGAATCAAGCAACGTCGTCGAGTTCAAAGAGGTCAGAAATGGCCTGTCGGTCCGACCGCCCGCCATGTCGGACGGCGTATACGGCGTTGGGGTGTATCTCTCCTCCGGAACGAATTTCTTCCGGGTTGGGTTATCCACCTCATGCGGAGAGGTGCGGGTTGACGTTTTCAACCAGGCCGACCACTTGAAGTCTCAATTTTTCGAGACTGCCCCTCCGGGTCACATCATCCGGTTCTACAGGGGGCGCGTCTATGTCGCCACGGACAACCTGGTGTTCTACTCCGAGCCAGCCCCCAACTTCCACCACTTCAGCGACGAGAACGTTTTTCAGTTCGATGGGAAAGTCCTGCTGATGGAACCGGTCGCCGACGGGATCTATGTCGCTGATCACGATACCTTCTTCCTGTCCGGCACCGACCCGGAGGAGATGACCATCAACAAAGTCGGACAAGCCAGGGTGGTTCCAGGATCCTCCGTCGTCATCGATGCGAAACACCTTGGTGTCGAGAAAATTCAAGGGCCGGTTGCAGCATGGTTTACGGAAAAAGATGGCCTCATCGTCGGCTTGTCCAACATGAATGGCGATCTTCTGCAACTCACCTCCGGCAGGTTTGCCATTCCCGATGGCCTTGAAGGCATGGGCATGGCGTTCAGGCAATACCGGGGCATTAATCAGTTGGTGACTGCGTTCAGAACGGGTCTGGAAGATCAGAGAATGGGGGCCTCGGACAAGGTTTCATCCGAGGTGATCATGCGTTCCAACGTCATGGATTCGTTTGCGTGTTCTGACACAGTGACCATAACCGTCAATGGAATCGTTTAATTCAAAGGAAAAACAGATGGCTCTCATCAAGGTTCGGATGACATTGGAAAAAGGGCTGGGCGATGTGGACCGGCTCAGGAAGCATGTCAACCAGGGGGTGAAACTCGGCGGTCGGTTCTCCCATCAGGTGTTCCGCCATGGCAAGCCGATCACGGACGAGGAGTGGTCCGACAACATCGTGCCCGATCAGATGCTCAACTACTCCCTGGATACGGCATTGCGGAACCAGTCTCCCAGGAGCAACTGGTACGTGGGGCTTTTCTCGGGCAACGTGGTGCCGGGGGCCACGCTCACCGGGGCGACGGTCGATGCGGTGTTGACCGAAATCACCGCCTACACCTCTGCCACGCGCATTCCCTACCTCCCGGCGGCGGCCACGGGAAAGATCCTCACCAATGCCACGTCCAAGGCCGAGTTCACCATCAATGCCTCGGTGACGGCCTATGGCGCGTTCCTGGTCTCTCATGCCACCAAGGGTGACACCACGAGCACCACCATCTGCGCGGCAGCCTCGAAGTTCACCACGCAACGGACCTTGGTTGACCAGGATCAGTTGCTGGTGACCTACCAGATCACGGCCTCCAGCACCTGATGATGCCGCAGACATGAAAGAAATCATCCCGTTCAGAATGGTCAAATCTGGAGACCAGGAGAGAACAACCCATCATGAATTCAGGGGAAAGCGCCTTCTTGAATCATTGCTGGACGGGATGAAAGCGCAAGGCCTGCAACAGGGCAAGAAACAACAAACCATGCCAGACGGCACGGTGATCAGGGTTTACGCCTTTCCTGGCGAGAACAGGATCCATATCACCGCGCCCACCCAGGGGGGCAAGGAGACTTTCACCCCCAGGGCGCAACCGAGCAGACAGGAAACCATGACCCATCCACCGAAAGGGCCAGCAAACGTGACAGTCACACCGAAAATTGACCGTCATGATTTCGCGCCTGTCGGAAACGCACCCGTTTATCATGTTTCACCCAAGGCCGTACCGGCGGTCAGGGCCAAACCGGTTGCCGACCAACCCGTTGTTCCAGAAACCCCACCTGGAGAACAGGTTGCACCGGAGAAGGCAGCAGCGAGACACGACTTCGCCAGGTTCGTTCCGGTTGAAAAGACGCCTGCGGTTCGTCTTCCACGGGTCGAGGGGGGAGCCAAACCCCTTGACCCGCCGGCGAGCACACCACCAGCCAAGGATCACAGCTTTCCGGAGTTAAAACAGGAGACGTTTGTCCCCGGTGATCCGGCCATACCAGCAGATGCCATTCCCCACGAATTACCTCCCTTGTCGCAGGCGGAAGCAGACATCACCCCCATGGAGTCTGCTGCCGAAGAGAAGCAAACCAAGGCTGAACCGGGTGAATTTAAGCCTTTTTATGAGGAGATTTACGAGGAAAAGCAATATGTTCTCTATGGATTCAAAGGTTCAGAATTCTTTGTTGGCAGGCAATTGGGGAAACACTGGAGAAAGGTCAGCGATATCGGCTTTAAACCGCACGATGTCATCCATACGGGGCGCGGAACCTTCATCGCGATTGAAAACCAGCAAGGGTTCCGGGTGTCTACCGACCGTGGACGCACCTGGGAACCGATGAAGGATTTGACTGCCGATGCGTTTGACAACGAACGGAAGCTAACGGGGAAATGGCCCGGTGAGCATTCCCAAGAAGAGAAGATCAACCTTGAAGGGTATCAATTCTCTGCCAGAGTGGCCGTCGTCTCACCCGGCAGGTTCGTTTTCTTCACCGCCGATACGGGCCTGAAGGCATCAACCGCCACCTGGACAGGCAAACAAGAACCGCTCCCCCAGGGAACACCCGGGGAGCCAAGACCAGAGCCAAAACCGGTTGAAGTGAAGAAGCGTGAGAGTTCAACCATGGGGTTGCCAAGTGCCATGTTGGCATTGAGAACAAAACAATACAGACCTGGCATGGTCCGATCCCCCATCATCAATATTGGAGGTGGAAAACTCGTCAGCTTCTTTTGTGGAATGTCTGAAAGAAATCTGACCAGAACGGTACAATCATCTCTTAGAGTCGAAAACGAAGGAAGAGAAGACCTTAAACGAAATGATGATGGTATTTGGGAATCCAAGGATATTGGTAATTTGGAGAATCCGCAACCGTTCGGTGCTCCAATCGGAATGTTGCCGGATGGTACGAACTGTTACATTCCTCATTCCCGTTTCGGGGTGCATGCATCCTTGGTTGGACTGATTGAGTACAATTACTCAAGCGGGTTTGACAGATTGCACAAATATGATCATCTGGTGCAATACGTTTCAGGCACATACTGGGGAAACAACATCTACCGTCTTCTTGATCCAAACTACATGATGGGGATGATGACGGCCTGGGCAACCAGTCAAACCACCAAGTTTATACTCCCCGACATGCCCCTGTATGTGGCTGAAAAACTCGTCAAACAGGGACCACCCATTGTCACGCATGCCTGGGAAGATTGGGTGGAAACATATACGCGCACAGTATTGTTTGGTGTTTCTGATCTACAGTTATTGCACCAGTGGTCCACTTACGTAACCGATGTGCGCAATGGCAATGTGTGCGGTAAGTTTTCAGGTACTATATACGACAATATATGGTATCACGGCATCATCAACGCGACTCTTGATTTTTCTTGGAAACCTGAAGAACCCGGGCGACCAGTCAACATGGTGGTAAACGCCGAATTTCTGAAGGCAGATTACACCTGTTACACAATGATGAGCAATGACGGAGGGTTGACATGGGTTTCCATTGAAAAAGCCCCCTTTGCCTTTGCTTTATGGTCCGTGGCGCTTGGTGAGAATGTGGTTCTGGTATATGGGGTTCGCATTGATTTTTATGCGACCACCGAAGCCAAGGTGGTTTTTGGATTGTGGCGGTCCGATGATGGTCGCAAGTGGGAACTGGTCCTGGATGACAAGGATGGCAACTGGTTTCTCAAGCCAACAGATTGGACGGACAGCGCGTGGAATGAATGGGTGGTCCAGATATTTCCAATGATCTCGATAGAAAAAACTGACCTTTTCTTGGAATTGGCTGACAGGTTCATCCCGCAAAACGTCATCGTCTCCCTTGGCCGGATTCGCGAACACCACAAAGACAAAGACAAACTGTTGTGGATGAAACCGCATGAGACGCTGGTGTCCGAGGATCTTGGGAAGACGTTTACCTCAATTGACAATCCCTTCAACTCGGTCGGGAAACCGATTCCTCTGGGGGACATCCCCTTCAACCTCTCAAGACCATGGGAGGTCAACGGGGCGGCATTGGTCGGAGTATGCGGTGATTGTGATGCCGGCAAAGTGGACAGAGGCGATCCGGGAGGGCCAGGCTTTTTCCTGTCCAAAGACAACGGGGAGAGTTGGTCAAGACAAAGCGATACGAAAGGAATTTTCAGCGTTATGCATGCCAACAGAAAAATTGATCTGGCACTGCCAGAACTTTACAAGGGATTGGTCTAACCATGGCGAACCACCGTTACTGGAGATTGTATATCACATCAACCAATCATGCGGATGGTGTGTCGTTAAAGATCAATAAAATAGCATTTGCAGTATTTAACGATTTTTTTATATACGATCCTCAAAATATTAATGTTTCCCCTAGCAATGAATTTAATAATGTGTTTTCAATGCAAAATTATTCAGGGCTATGGTTTGCAGACTCTGCAGAAAAATGGGTTTCTTATGATTTTATATACGCTGTTGATGTTATAGAAATTGATATTCGTTGCATGGATGAAGGATTCACTCCTAGAAATCTTGAACTGCAATTCTCAGATGACACCATCACATGGGAGAAAAAATTTTCATGGTTTGACCAACTTCCAACAATGCAATGGAACTTTTTCAGAGAACAAGAAAGCAATGAATTTACTGGATGTCGTTATTGGAAACTTAGAATACACACAACCAATAGTCAAGATTTCGTCTCTGCGACCATAAGAGAAATAGAATTCAGAGGAAGTATTGGTGGTGAAGATCTGACATCAAGCAATATTAACGCTGTAACGAACTATCCAAGCAACCAGACTGAAAATATTTTCAATAACAATACTGGCGATTATTGGTATGCTGACACCATGCCAAGATGGGTTGTCTATGATTTTGGGGTTGATAACAATTCTGTGAAAGTGATTGTCAGAGAGGTTGCTATTTATTGTATCGATAACAACACCCCAAAAGATTTCACGTTATATTGCTCAAACGATGGGTATTCTTGGGTTGATGCAATCGACTGGAGGGAAACAACCGACTATACATACGGGTTCAACGCTTTCAATAAAAACAACGCAGTATGGTACCATCATAATATTTACGGTACCTCACAATTCTATTCTATTGTTGATGATGCGTGCAATACATCGGAGAGCTTAACCGGGAAGATGATTGCCGGAGAATCCCTCGAAGGCGTCGTTTCCTGCACGTCTGCGCTTGATAACGCTGTCGCCATCTTGAGAGAAGCGGCAGACGGCATGAACGTCTCCGAATCTCCTGCAAGCCAAAGATTCCTGGCCATCGCCATCAACGAATTGCAGTTCCTGTCCGGGATGCTCGACCCGCAAAGCATCATCTCCCAGACCGCAACGGAAGGGGCGACCTTGGACGGGGTTGTCATTTCCTGGCTACAGATTTTGCGGGAAGCCATGGACGGGTTGAGCGTCAGCGATACCAGCCAAGGCATGCTCTCTTTCGTTCTCAGCGAACTGCAAATCCTGGCAACCACCCTGGAACAGCAAAGGAGACTCTCCCATACCGTAACCGGTGGAATCGTCATGGCCGGGACTGCCGGTTCGTGGATGCGGATTCTGCGGGATGCCGTGGCCGGGATGAGCGTCGCGGACGACAGCCAATCCAGGTTGTCTTTCGCCATCCAGGAATTGCAAACCTTCGTGGGCACCTGCGAACAGCAAGGCAGACTCGCCAATGCCGTAACCGGTGGAATGGCCTTGTCCGGAAACGTGCTGATTGGTTCGGCCCTTCTTCACATCAAGGAGGTCATGGACGGGTTGAGCCTGGAGGATGCCTCCCGTTCATGGTTGTCGTTTGTCGTGGCCGAACTGGAAGGAATCCAGGAGAGTTTGAATGCTCTCGGCAAATGCTCTCCCATGGTGACAGGCGATGTGTCTTTCTCTGCCGTGTCCACGTCCGTGTTTCGTGTTTTGAGGACAGTGCTTGATTCGGCAACACTGGATGATGCAAGCCGATGCGCGTTGGCGCTTGCAATTGCTGAACTGCAAAACAGCGATGCCTCTGTGGCATCGATGGCAAGAAAGTCCAATCTCGTCACCGGGACGTTGAACCTGAAAGGAACCGTCTCCCTGGCGGCAGGACTGCTGCTGGCCGTGGCGGAAAGCGTGATACTGACCGATTCCACAGCGATTCAGGCCCCACGCATGGTCCTGGTGCTGGATCGATTTGGCATATTGGATTCCAACAGAGCCAACCTGATGGCCAACACCACCGTAACCAGTGGAATGTCATCGTCCGAAGCGGTACGGGTGGCCATGTACGCCTTTTCCCAGGATGCGGCAACCTGGACCTCTTCCTGTGATGAAATCAGGCTGAAGGCTCTGCTGGTCGCCGAATCCCTGGTTCTCTCCGGGGCTGTCGGGTCACTGCTGCATGCCCGGATCATCGTTGCCGCAGCACTCACCCTGCAAGATGCCACAATCGGTCATAGAGGGTTTCATGATCAGGCGATAGAGAACATCGTTCTCAGCGAGGCGTTGTTGCGACTCTGGGTGCATCATGCCACCGCCCTGGACACCATGCTGTTGGCCGATTCCGTGGCAAAAACAGCCCGACTCCAGATTGCCTTGCAGGATGAATTCAGGTTCCAAGACACGGTTTCTCCTGGAGCGGTATTCAAAGAACTCATGGCGGACGGGGTAAAGATCTTCCTCACATTCAGCCATGACGATGACGCCGTTTATTCCGGTTTCGTGCTCAATACCAAAAATTTAGCGGTCAGTGAGTACGCCAACTTCAGGTTCAATTCCATCACTACATGGAATGGTCTGGTTTGCATGGCAAATTCATCTGGAATTTTCTTCATGTCCGATAACAACGATGATGACGGACTGAAAATCCAAAGCATGATCAGAACCGGCCTGATGGACTTTGGATCTGATCATCTCAAGCGGATTCAAGAGGCGTTTATCGGAATCCGTGGCAACGGACAAATGATCCTCAAGACCATCACCGGAGATGCAAAAGAAAATTGGTATGATTTAAGGGTGTTACGGTCAAATCCCGGGAAAAACAGAATCAAGTTGGGTCGCGGGGTATCTTCGCTATTCTGGCAATTTGAACTTCAAAACACAGGAGGGGAGACGTTTGAGATGAAAGAGCTGACATTGTACCCGGTGGCACTTTCGAGGAGGGAACGATAATGGGATCAGGAGGAGCAGGTCAAGTACCTTATGACGCGAATGCCGCACCGGCACCATTTGAAGCGCATGCAGATCCTCCACAGCCTGTCAAAGCTGAACCGGCCCCATTCGACGCCTTTGCCGCACCGGCCCCATTCGACGCCTTTGCTGCACCGGCTCCATTCAATGCGCAAGCTGCACCGGCTCCATTCAATGCGCAAGCTGCACCGGCTCCGTTCAATGCGCAAGCTGCACCGGCTCCGTTCAATGCGCAAGCTGCACCGGCTCCGTTCAACGCGCTTGCTGCACCGGCTCCGTTCAACGCGCTTGCTGCACCGGCTCCGTTCAATGCGCAAGCTGCACCGGCTCCGTTCAATGCGCAAGCTGCACCGGCTCCGTTCGCTGCACATGCTGCACCGGCTCCGTTCAACGCGATTGCCGAAGCGGCCCCATGGACAGCGCCACCGCCCTGGACCGACAAAGCCGACCCGGCCCCTTGGCAGGAGAGTTCAACACCTGCGCCCTGGTGCAACCCGGCGGAACCGCCGCCTTGGATCGATGCTGTCAGCGTGGCCCCGGCTGCCAGCGCTTCCAGGTTGGCACGCCCCCCCAGATCCAATCCCTACGACATTCCCGGGAGCATCACCGCCGCGCATTCCAAGGCGGCAGCCACGGCAGACGTCGCCGTTGCCAATGCGATTATGTTTGCCAACAAGCTGTCCGAGGTGGCCACCAACATTGCCGATTTGTCTCAGGAAAAGCTCACACCCAGAGACAAAGGTCGCATGCCGACCCGAACGACAACCATTCAACCACCCACCCCGATTGTCCTGGATGAACCCCAACTGAACCAGCCAGCCGGGGTCATCCTGAAACCACTGACAGAATTTCCTATCCAGGACACGTCGCCAACCATCGCGGATATTGCCGCGCCAACCCCTTTTGACGGGGCCTTTCCGGTCAATACGAGTGTCCTCCCCGAGCCAAGAGAGGTCGCGATTCCAACGGAAAGACCACCCTCCGCGCCGATTCTCCCGGAGATCACCATTCCCGATCTGCCAGATCTGGACCTGGCCGTGTTCGATGTGGCGGCACCGGTCAGCCCGGTCATGCGGGAGGTGGTGTTCGATGATTCCGTCATCCAACCCGTGCGCCCGATGCCGGTATTCGACTTCACCGCCATGGAACGGCTTTACCAGAAAACCTCCACCTTGTCCGATGCCATTTTCAACGGGGACAGAACCACCGTATTCCGCATTTTTCCCCACATCAACGACGCCGTTTTGCGGGTGGCCCTTGATCGGGAAGCGGGGAACGACCTGAATGGCGAATATGCCATTCTGAACGGCTTTGCGCAGCGAGGTTTCGCCCGGCCACCGGGTGCCGCATTGAAACAATTGAGAAGGGCCAGGGAAGCCAGAGAGGCGCGGAACTCGGAGGCGATCCGGGCCATGATGGTCCAGGAGATCACCCAGGAGCGGGAAGAGATCCGATGGGTTACGGAAATGGTCTCGTCCACCACGAAGGAGCTGCTTGGGTTTGAAAGCCTGTTGTTTGAAAGGGCGGTCAATTTCCAAAAACAGATGCTCGACCTGGGGATCACCTTCTTTGGGTATCAGAAAGACCAATTCCTGACCAGGCTTTCCGAGCATGAAGCCCATCGGAAGGATGCCCGTGAAAAAATCGAGATGCAATTGTTGACCCTGGAAAAAAGCAAACTCGATCTGGAGTTCGCAAGAGCCAGGGGGACGTTGCAGGAACTTGCCCTGAAGAAATATGAATCTGAAATCAAGGGGGCGGAGAGCGCCTATCAACTGTATCAGAGCCAACTGGATGGCGAGAAAACCAGAATCAGCATGGGGCAATTACAACTGGAGGCCTTTGGCAAGGAGATCCAGGCTTACGAAGCGGCTGTCCATGCGAAAAGCATGGAATACGACGCCTACGCAAAACGATGGTCCGGGGAAGGAATCAAAATCGATGCTTTCGCCAAGTCCGCCGAAGCGTTCAGATCCCGTGTCGAAGCCTTTACAGGCATCAGGGATGGGGAGATCAAACAACAGGGCCTGCTCAACGAGAATTACAGAAGCAACCTGGAAGCGTTCAAAATCGCTTCCGAGATGAAGAATGCGCAAGCGGAAAAAAGGCTGGCTCTGTTTGATAACCAAATCAAACTTTTTTCAGCACAGGTCGCAGGCCAGGAAGCTTTGGGGAAACTGGAAGTGGACGAATACCGGATCGATGCCGGCATCCTGGAAAAAGAGATCGAGCATGATATCGAAATACTGAAAAACAAAGCCGCCATTGCGCAGCAGTCCGCAAATGTCATGCTGGAATCGTCAAGGCATTTGTCAGGAGTGTTCTCCCAGGTTGCGGCCTCGTCTCTGTCTGTCGTGAATTACAACGGCTCCATGTCAGCCTCCGACTCAACCTCCGAATCCTACGGTTTCAACGAGTCCAATTCCTCATCCACGTCGGATTCCACCAGCAACAGCGCCTCCAATTCCACCAGCAACTCGACAAACAACAGCACCTCAAACAGTGCCAGCAATGTCTCCTCGAATTCGGCATCCAATTCCGCCAGCAACAGTTCATCGAACGGAGCATCCAACTCGGCCAGCAATGCGGCTTCCAATGCGACGTCAAATTCGGCCAGCAATTCGGCTTCCAACAGCGCGTCCAATTCGGCCAGCAATAGCGCCAGCAATTCGGCCAGCAATAGCGCCTCCAACAGCGCCTCCAACTCGGCCTCGAATTCGGCCAGCAACAGCGCGTCCAACTCGGCCAGCAATAGCGCCAGCAACAGCGCATCCAACAGCGCCTCCAACTCGGCCAGCAATAGCGCCTCCAACAGCGCGTCCAATTCGGCCTCGAATTCGGCTTCCAACAGCGCGTCCAACTCGGCCAGCAATAGCGCCAGCAACTCGGCCAGCAATAGCGCCAGCAACTCGGCCAGCAATAGCGCCTCCAACAGCGCCTCGAATTCGGCTTCCAACTCGGCCAGCAATGTGGCCTCCAACAGCGCCTCGAATACGGCCAGCAACAGCGCCAGCAATGTGGCCTCCAACAGCGCATCCAACTCGGCTTCCAACTCGGCCAGCAATGTGGCCTCCAACAGCGCCTCGAATACGGCCAGCAATTCGGCCTCCAACTCGGCCAGCAATTCGGCCTCCAACAGTGCGTCCAACAGCGCGTCCAACTCGGCCAGCAATGTTGCTTCCAACAGTGCGACGAACTCGGCTTCCAACAACTCTTCCAACTCGGCAGTCAACAGTTCATCGAACAATGCAAGCAACACTTCAAGCAATTCATGGACTGAGACTCATTATTATGACAATTCCGCAGGTTAATACGGGGTGTTGCAATGGCTTACACGATAGATGATTGGTGGAATACCTTCAAGAAGCGCAACGCTCCGGCTTCTGACATGATGAGCACACCACCCGCCAATGCGCTTGGTTTTGACCAGAACAAACCTGCGCCGTTGCCTGGGGCTCCGGCAGCGCCTGCAGATCAAAATCGCGAAAACACGGTTGGTGGATTTCGGATATTGCCAAGAGAACCAGAGACCCCGTTGCCAGGGGCTCCGGCATCGCCACCGGCTGTGGTTCCCAAGCTTGACCAGTGGTTTGGGGGAGACACCCGAGAACGCAGCAACGACTGGTTGACGGAGTTCAGGAACAACAACACGCAGACCGTTGTTCCTCTGAATGCAACGGCTTTGCCAGGTGCAGCGCCACCGGCTGTGGTTCCCAAGATCGACCAGTGGTTTGGTTCTGATGCGCCACCACGAAGCAACGACTGGTTGACGGAGTTCAGTAAGAACAACACGCAACCGGATGGGCCTGCCAATATTCTTGGTTTGCCTGGTGGTCCGGCAGCGCCTGCGGCGGTGGCAACTCCACCAAAAACACCCCCGGTAACGCCATTACCCCAGACAAAAAGTCCTGACACGCCTGGAACGTTTGCGAACAACCGGGAAACGACAACTTGGCCTGTTGAAATCGCGGACCCGACCAAGCCTTTCCCTGCGCCAACCCCCAATGCCAACAACCTCCAAAATCCAATCCCTGACAATACCCTCGGCCCCCAACCGAGGCAAACATGGCAGAGGATGAGACCCGACCCTCTGAATCCTGAACCGGGCAGCATGCGGCCTTCGGGAAACTATTCTGGGCCATCCCAGGAAGCGTGGGGGTTGGCAGAACCACAACCCTTGCCAAACGGGCCTGATAATGTCGCATCCAGGCATAACTCCTTCTCCCAGAGCCGGAGTGCGACCAATCCGGTTTTCAGGGAGATGTCACCGCAGCAAATAGAGGCTTTCAATAAAGCGTCGGAGATTGTTGATAGATTATCCAACATGCCGGTCATGGAGAACGGAAGAACCATCAAAGGGAGAATGAACGAAACCGTCAGGACACTTCTCCAGGCTGCATTTGCTGGCATCGGCGCGCATGGGGCACAGTCGCAAAGCATTCATAACCAGGGTTCCAATCAGTGGAGCCTGCCGTCAACACCGCCAAGCGACAAGGGGAGATATCATTTCACTCCGAACCCGAACTTTGACGGCAAATTGATTGTTTCGGATAGCGTCTCTGGTGATTCATGGCTCAGAACCCCTGGAGCGCCGCCCGTTCCAGGAACAGCCACGGCTCCGACAGGGAAGGCAGAGCCTGTTTTCGCAAGCCCTGAGGCGGCCAAGGCGGCGGGGAAGAAGCCGGGTGATGTTGTCACGACTGCGGACGGAAAAAGAAGGATTCTGTAATGCCCAACTACGCGAATGACCCATGGGCAGGGTTTGAACTGGTTGCCCCGAAGCAGAAGGAAGTTCAACCCGCCAAGCCGAAAGACCCCTGGGAAGGGTATCAGGAAGTCAAACCTTCGGATTCGAAAGACCCCTGGGCAGGGTATCAGGAAGTCAAACCTTCGGATTCGAAAGACCCCTGGGCAGGGTATCAGGAAGTCAAACCTTCGGATCCAAAAGACCCCTGGGCAGGGTATCAGGAAGTCAAACCAGAGAACGCGCCTAAAATGACGTTCGGTCAGGCGTTTGGACAGGGTGTCGAACAGGCCAAAGAAATGGGGGCTGGCGGAATCAAGGTGATTGGTGAGGCGGCAGGCTGGCCATCATTTGTGGATGCAGGGGAGAAATGGAGAAAAGAAGCGCATGATGCGGTGGAGGGGTACGGCCAGCAACAAACATTTGAAGGCATCCGCAGTCCTGGAGATTTAGGGCAGTGGGGCAAGGAAACTGTTGGGAGACAAATCCCCATAATGGCCCCTTCCGTGATTGGAGGTTTTGCGGGGGGGATGATTGGCGGCAGGATTTTCGGACCAATCGGTGCCAGAATCGGTTCCAGAATCGGCGCAGGAGTTGGTGGATACCTGATAAATGTCGGTGATGTGGAAAACAACATCATGGACCGTGGCGATGGCGCATCTGCTCCTTTGGCTGCGTTAGGTGGTGGTGCCGTGATCAGTGCCTTGGACAGTTACGGGTCTGGAAAATTAGGCGATAAGCTGGCTGGGATGATCGGCAAGAAAACGGCTGAAAACATTGCAGAAGTGACGCTGAAAGATCGACTGAAAGGAGTCGGAAAAGCGGCGTTGAAAGATGGCGTCATTGAGGGAGTCACGGAAACTGCGCAGGATTATGTCAGTGAGGGATCGGCAGCAACAGGGACAGGGACACCGTTCAATCCTGCCAACATTCAACCGTTGGAATCTGGTGCGGCTGGTTTCCTGTTGGGTGCGTTGATGGGGGGTGGAGGGCATTTGAGGCGACAAGGGCACGGCGAGCAAACTCCCTCGGGTTCATCCACCCAGGACACTGCCACCCAGGTTTCCCCCATCCCAGACCCGGCGCAGACCGCGCAAGACGAGTCGCATATCAATGATCAGGTGGAGGAATACCGTGATCTGTTCGCGCATTTGGTTGCAAATGGCGAGCATCCGGATGAGGTGGCGAAAAACCTCCAGGAGTTGTACGGCCCGCAGATCGCCGAATTGGGGAATCAGGGTGTGGATCTGGGGGAGCCTGCCCGGCAGGACTGGAGTCAGGCGGAAACCTCGGAACCGGTGCCGCCCCATCTTTCCGCGTCGGGGATTGCTGTGCCACCCGGGGAAAGGGCGGCCACGGAGAAGGGGCTTTCACAGGAAATCGCCTCACGCATGGCAGAACCCGCGCATCCACAACCGGTGGAGTCGGCACCTCAAGTCAGCCCGTCCGCGCCTCTCCCTGAAGCCGCTCCAGGGCCAGAGGCGGCGCGACAACCGGAGCGGGTCGTCAACCCACCGGTAGCGGTCACACCCCTGGAAACAGGCGGGCAACCCCTCGATATCGAAAAAATGGCGGACGCTTTCAGCCAATTTGGCGTGTCCGCCGCCAACCTGGAGAAGCACCTTGGAAAACCGTTGTCCGAAATCACCCCGGACGATATGCAAACCTTGCGGCAGACCTATGCGCGTCTGCAAAAAGGCTCGTCATTGCCAGAAGAGGTCTTCCCGGATCTGCGGGTTGCGAAAATTCTTGCAAGCAGAGGGTTCCAGGATGGTCTGATCTTTGACGAGAATGGTCAACCCTGGAACACCATGCAAAAGGCGCGCTTGGCCTCCGGCGGCAATTGGACCACCCCTTTGCGCAATCAGGGGTATAACCTGATCCCGTACCAGCAGGAAGGCAATGGCGGATGGGGATTGCGGGTGGTGCCTCCGGAAGAGAAAATCGCCACCCCTCCCGCGTCTCCATCTTCCCAGATCAATCCCGCGCCCATGCCGCCCGGCGCGCAGGGAGCCCCCCCAGGATTGGCGGGACAACCAGCAACTCAACCAACACCCTCCCATCAAGAGGGCGTTGTCGTTTCCGGGGGAACCCCATTGCCGCCTGCCGGCAAGGGGGTTCCCCCGGCCATGACCGGAACGAACCAGGAGGCCGTCACGACTGGCATGGCATCCGGAGGCCCAACCGACGTATTGGCATCCAACGGCAAGCCCTTCGTCAGCCAACGCGCCGCAAGTCTGGCCGCCAAGGCCAGAAAAATCAGCGACACCCATGAACCGGTGGAAAACAGTGGGAATGGGTGGGTGTTGAGATCCAGAAACGCCCAGACCCAGCAGGCGCAACCCACCCAGCAGGCGCAACCCGAACCGTTGACGCAGGCGACGCCCGACATCGCGACGCCTGAGCCGGTCCCGGAACAGCAGGGGGGAGAACTGCCAGGGGTTGGGGTGTCCGTGCGACCGGATGCCGGGTCACATGTCTTCGAAAAGGATCCGGATTGGCTTCCTGCCAAAAAACAAAGCGACATCGAAGCGGCGCGACGTTTCGCGGAACGGCATTGGACTCCCAAACAGACGGAAGCCATCAAGGCGCAACTGGTTGATCCGGCCAATACGGTGTTCATCTCGCAACCAAGTACCAGTGGACAAAACACGCTCCCAACCGGGTTGGCGGAAAAACTGGCAAAAGAAACAGGTGGAACAGTTCTTGATGGAGATCAATTTTTCTTGGCGCAACACACAGAACAGTCCAAGAATATCCAAAAAGACAGACGGGTTTTCCATCCAAGAGACTATGAAATTCTGGACCCTGGGAAACTCCGCGACCTGATTCATGGAAGAGAGGTCGTTATCGCGGATGATGTGTTCACCACAGGGGGTTCGGTTGGGCAACTCATTCGTACCATGAAAGCCGCCGGGATGCCGGTGAAGGCGGTGGCGGGCTATGTGGGCGATACACGGCTTAAGCCGGAACCACAAATCATTTCCTCCTTGCAGGGAGCGCTCAGGAATGCGAAAATAGATGTCAAAGGCAAAGACCTTGCGTCTATCCTGACCCGAGCGGAAATACAAGAAATCACGAGGCTGATCAACAATGCGCGAACTCCTGAAGCCCGTCAAACCCTTGCCAGAGACCTACATGGGTTACTCACCGGAAGAATTGATCCAGGTATGGTTGCAAATCAACTCTCCGGGAGGAGCAGTGGGAACCCCACGGGAAAAAATTGGGGCAATGCGGCGCATGTTCCTGGAATACAAAATGACGCCGGGGTTCAAACGACCACCGAGCCCGTGGGAAATCGGGAGATAGCCGGGAAAGGGCCAAATGACCCCCATGTTTCAAGCCCCCCCGGAGAAGCGGGAGATCGAGCCCGAGGGTTTCAGGAACTGACAGGACTCCCAGACCAGCCCGCCGCCCCCCGGCAAGACCAC
This sequence comes from Magnetococcales bacterium, assembly GCA_015232245.1. Taxonomy (GTDB): domain Bacteria; phylum Pseudomonadota; class Magnetococcia; order Magnetococcales; family Magnetaquicoccaceae; genus Magnetaquiglobus. Next base: position 35,073 of record JADGAB010000004.1, read on the forward strand.
CCAACGCCATCCCCCAAGGATGGCGTTGCTGTTTCCGACATCCCCGCCCATGGAGCACTTGAGCCAGGGGATATCGAAAAGGATCCCATTACCGGAAAAGAATTCGCATCGGACGAAAGCGCCAGACTTTTCACAAAGCTTGCGAAAAAACCATTTGAAGTGGTAAAAGTTGGACAGGAAAAATGGGTGGCCAGACCTGTGCCGCAACCAACCTCAACTCAAGTGGAGACCCCCGATGAACATCGACCCGAACATGATCCTGGGAGAACTCAAACTGAAGAACCCGGAAGAGTACGCCCGGTTGAAGAAAGAGGGCGGACTGCAGGCCCTGGACCAGTACTGCCGGGAGAAGGAACGGGAGATCAGGGACACCATGAGCTTCATCAAGCCGGTGAATCCGAACGCCACGGAACCGAATCCGGCGGATCTGGTGATCGCCCGGGAACTGGCGATGAGCTGACCAACCATCGGATCCTGCCCGGTTCGTTGGAAGAGAACCGGGGCATGAAAACCAAGGCCCGGGACAATCTGACCGCCATCAAGCTGGTCAAGCAACTTGCGACGCAAGGACGCGCCGCCACGCCGGAAGAACGGCAACTCCTCGCCAGGTATGTGGGTTGGGGCGGGTTGAGCGGTGCGTTTCCCAATTCGAAGGGTGATTTCGGTCCGGGCATGCGCGAAATCGGTGCGGAGTTGCGCCAGATCCTCACCGACGAGGAGTATGCCACGGCCCGAAAATCCACCCAGTATGCCCACTACACCTCTGAACCCGTGGTGCGGGCCATGTGGCAGGCGGTGGAACGTTTCGGCTTCCAGGGGGGCAAGGTGTTCGAACCCGGCATGGGCACAGGGAATTTCGCGGGTATGATGCCCGAAACCCTGGTGAACCAATCGGACTATACCGGGGTGGAGATGGATCCCATGACCGCGCGCATCGCGCAGGCCCTGTATCCGAAATGGGACATCCGGGAAGCGGATTTCACCCGCTATCAGACTCCCAAGAACTCCTTTGATCTGGCCATCGGCAACCCGCCTTTCGCCGACATCCGGGTCAAATCCGATCCGGAATACGCCAAACACGCCTTTCTGCTGCATGACTACTTTTTCGCCAAGTCCATGGACGCCTTGAAACCAGGAGGCATCCTCGCGTTCATCTCCTCGGCTGGCACCCTGAACAAAACAGACCCCAGAGCGCGCAATCATCTGGCGGACCGGGCCGACTTTCTGGGCGCGATCCGCTTGCCGGGCAATGCGTTTTCCAAAAACGCCGGAACCGAGGTCACGACCGACATCATCTTCCTGCGCAAACGCCAGACGGGAGAAGCGCAGGGAGACCGCGCCTGGACCCGATCCGAATCGTTCACCGGACCGGACAAAACCGGGAATCCTGAAACCGGCTACAGAAACGCCTGGTTCGGCACCCACCCTGAAATGGTTCTGGGAGAGGAAGGGTTCTTCGACCGCCTTTATCCGGGACGGTACGCGGTACGGGCGCGCCCAGGGGACGATCTGAACAAACTGCTCGCCACGGCCCTGCAACACCTTCCCGGGAATGTTCTCCAGGGGAAAAACCCGGCCACACCACAGCAGGAGAAGAGCGATACGCGGGTTGTCGAAACCAAGAACGGATCCTATTACGTCCGGGACGGAGGTCTGTTCCAGTTCGTGGAGGGGCGCGGCGTACCGGTGTTGACACGGGGACCGGGAGTGGTCGGAGGCATGACCCGGGCCGAACAGGAGGTGGTCAAGCGGCTGATTCCCATGCGGGACGCCTTGCGCGCGGTCTACGCCGCCGATGCCGGCAACGACACGCAGGATGCCGCCAAGGCCAGAAAGACGTTGAACCGACTCTATGACGCCTTTGTGGCCACCCATGGCCCGATCAACAAAACGGTGGTCACCACCAGCAAACCGACCTTGCTCCAGCAGGAGAGAGCCAGGAACGAAGCGCGTGATCAGTCCGAGGGGTTTTTTGACGAAGGCTCGTTCGATCCCTCCGCAATGATCCTGGCCAACCGTCCGATCAAGGAAATCGCCGAAGCCAGACAGAAAGCGCGCAACGAGGCGGCAGCCAGAAACCGATCCTGGGATGAGGGTTCTTTCGATCCCGGGAAAATGCCGGACAACGAAACCTTCCGCTATCCGAACATCGACCCGTTCACCGATGACCCGGAGAGTTACCGGTTGCGCTCCATCGAGGCCTATGACAAGGAGACCGACAAGGCATCCAAGCGGCGGGTGTTCACCGAAAACCCGGTGGCGGCGGAAACCGCACCAGTGATCCGTTCCGTTGGTGACGCCCTGATGCACGTTTTGAACAAAACAGGTCGCGTGGACATCGACGCGACTGCCGAGGTGGCCGGGAAAAACCGGGATGCGGTCATCCAGGAACTGGGGGACCGGGTGTTTCAGATTCCCGGGTCAAACGATCAGTGGGTGACGCGGCATGAATACCTGTCCGGGCGGGTCAAGACGAAACTCAAAGAGGCCATGGAGGCAGCCAAAAGGGATCCATCCTTCGAGCGCAACGTCGAGGCCCTGACCAAGGCCCAACCGGCCCCGTTGGCACCGGAGGAGATCCATTTGACCCTGGGCATGAACTGGATCCCGCCCAGACTCATCGAGGAGTTCGCCGAAAAAGGTCTTGGATTGCGTCACGCATCCGTCCATTCCATTCCGGAGATCAGCGAATGGACCGTGCAGGGGGACGAGAAGTCGGCGGCAGCGACCAGCGTTTGGGGTACCCCGGAAAAAAGCGCCATTGAACTGCTGCGGTACGCACTGAACAAACAGGTGCCCCGCATCCATCACCCTGGAGAGCAGCCCGGCAAGATTGGTCCTTTGAACACCGAGGCCACCGGCGCGGCGATTTCCAAAGTGAACGAAATCCAGGAGCGGTTCAAAGAGTGGGCATACGGGAAAGACTGGCTGTTTCAACTCTACAATGACATGTTCAACAACAACGTGGTTCCAGACCGGATGGACGGCGAGTATCTGACCACTCCCGGCGTCCGGGTGGGCTGGGAGTGGCGGCCCCATCAAAAGTCCGTGATCGCCCGCATCATCATGCGCGGCAACACCTACATGGCCCACTCCGTGGGGTCAGGAAAGACCTCGGCCATGATCGGATCGGCCATGGAAATGCGGCGGCTCGGACTGGTGAAAAAACCCATGTTCGTGGTGCCGAACCACATGTTGATCCAATTCGCATCCGAATTCTACGATCAGTACCCAAACGCCAAAATCATGGTGGCGGACGAGGAGAAATTCCACACCTCCAGACGCAAGCAGTTCATCGCGGATGTGGCCAGTCAGGATCTGGATGCGGTCATCATCACCCATTCGGCCTTTGGCATGATTCCGATCAGCGACGCCTTTCAGGACCGGTTGATTGAAGAGCAGGTCGAGCGCTATCGCAACGCCATTGCCGAGGCCCAGAGCGCAAGAAACGAAGAAGCGCGGATCACGGTCAAACGTCTGGAAAAGATGGTGCAAAAGCTTCAGGAACGCCTGACCGGTCAGGGGAATCTGCGCAAGGATCAGGTATTCACCTTCGAAGAGATGGGGGCGGATTTCCTGTTTGTGGATGAGGCCCATGAATTCCGCAAACTGTCATTCCCGACCAGGCAGCAGTTGAAAGGGATCGATCCGGAAGGCTCCAAAAAGGCGTGGGATCTGTACACCAAAACCCGGTATCTGGAGACCGTGCGACCCGGACGCAATCTGGTGATGTCCTCCGGGACGCCGGTCACCAACACCATGGGCGAACTGTTCAATCTCTCCCGCTTCATGCAACCAAACGAATTGAAATTGAACGGGTTGGAGACCTTTGACGACTGGTCCGCCATGTACGGCACCGTTTCCGCCGACCAGGAACAGACCCCGACCGGCGGGTATCAACTGGTGACCCGGTTCAATCGCTTCGTCAACGTGGCGGATCTGTCCCGCATGGTGCGGCAGAACATGGATGTCGTGACCTCCTCCCAACTCGGCGAGTTCGTCACCCGCCCGCAAGAGAAACGGCAACTCCATATCCTGCCACGCCTGCCCATCTTGCGGGCGTTCCAGAAACAGTTGAATACCCGGTGGGAGATCATCAAAAACCGCAATGGCAAATCAAAACCCGGGGAAGACATCATCCTGAACATCATCGGCGACGGTCGCAAGGCGGCCTTCGACATGCGGTTGATCAACAGTAACGCACCGTCCGATCCCGACAGCAAATTGAACACCATTATCCGCAACGTGTTCGACATATGGGG
>JADGAB010000050.1 GCA_015232245.1 Magnetococcales bacterium
TGTGGCGGGCCGCCGCAGGCGGCACCTTTGGGTGATGGATACGCAAAGATTTCCAAAAGTCAACATCCCGAAATGGGCGCGGTTTACTGGACCCCCGCCAACTGAACCACGCTGGATGCAATTTAAAGAACTTGCCTATTTTCGTAACCACACCTTACACTTTCCATCTCAGGAACCTGCAACCATGTCTCAAGTCATGTTTTATTCCCGTCCGGAACCCCTCAACAAGGAAAAGCACCTGTCCCTGAAACTCAACACGAGCCAGGCGAATCTGACCTTTGCCACCCGAACCAATTCGGTGCTGCTGGCCGGAGCCGAATTCCAGCATGCGGCCAAGGAGTATCCGATTGTTTTTCTGCAGGGGGGCAACGGCGAGCTGCTGGCGGCGGCGCTGCTGGGGGTGCGCAACGACGAGAATCTGTTCGTTGACGCCACGGGCCGCTGGAGCGCCAACTACATTCCGGCCTTTGTGCGCCGCTATCCCTTCATTCTGGCGGAAAGCGAAGCCACTCCCGGACAACTCACCGTTTGTCTGGACGCGGACTATCCCGGGTTCAACAACGAAGAGGGAGAGCCCCTTTTTGAACCCAATGGCGAACCCTCCACCCTGATGAACAATGCCATCCGTTTTCTGAAGGATTGTCAGGAAGGGTACCAGCGGACCGCGCTGTTCATCGAACACCTCAAGGAACTGGATCTGTTCGTGACCCTTTCGGCCCGTCTGGAAACCCCCCAGGGTCAGAAGTTCGCCATTCAGGGCATCATGACCGTGGATGAGAAGAAACTCCACGCCCTGGAAGAGTCCCAGGTGATGGCCCTGTTCCGCTCCGGAGAACTGGCATGGATTCATGCCCATCTGATCTCGTTATCCAACATCAGCCGTCTGGCCAACCTGCTCTCCGCCCGTGATCAGGCCGCTGCTCAAGGGTAAGCCAACGGATTCAATCCACCGGATCCGGCAGAAAGGATTGCTTTTCATCGGAAACGAGGGGTATCTTCTGTCGATTCTCAAACCGCAACCTTATCGGGGATGTCATGGAAGTCACTGTCGAGGAAACCGGCGCCGTGGTGCGCACCATCACGGTGCGCGTGGAGGCCGCCCAGGTCAACCAGTCGCTGGATCTGGAACTGCAACGTCTGTCCGGGAGCGTCAGACTGCCGGGATTCCGTCCCGGGAAAGCTCCCAGAAAACACCTGGAAACCCGTTTCAAGGAGCATCTGGCCCAGACCGTCATGGATCGGCTGCTGCAGGAAGGGTTGAACAAGGCGGTCAAGGACCACGCTCTGCGAACCGCCGGGGAACCGGAACTCTCCAGCATGGGTCCAATCAGTCGTGACCAGGATTGCACCTTCGTGGTCTCTGTGGAGATCATGCCGGAGCTTCAGCCCGAAGGATACAAGGGCATGGCTCTGACCCGGCTCAACGCCGAGGTGACAGAAGAGGATGTCCTGGCCGCGCTGGAGCAGGTCCGGCAACGCCAGGCCCGTTTCGAGGCCATGGAGGGTCGTCAGGCGGCCACCGGCGATGAGGTGATGCTGAATTTCAAGGGCTTTGTCGATGGAGAAGCCTTCGAAGGGGGCGAGGCCGAAGGGTTTGATCTGGAGTTGGGCAGCGGGCGGTTCATTCCCGGCTTCGAGCAGCAGCTCACGGGCATGGTCGCGGGCGAAGAACGGGAGGTGCATGTCAGCTTTCCCGAAGGATACAACGCCCCCCATCTGGCTGGCAAACCGGCGGTGTTTCAGTGCAAGGTGACAGAAGTCCGTGGCCGGGTGGTGCCGGAGATCGATGATCAACTGGCCAGCATCGTAGGCATCCAGGAAGGCGGTCTGGAAACCCTGAAAGAAAAGATTCGCGAAGATTTGGCCCGCAAAGTGAAATCCGCCTCGGAAAAGCAGTTGCAACGCCAGATCCATGACGGTCTGGTGGCGGCCAATGCGTTCGAGGTGCCGGGCAAAATGGTGGCCCGGGAAGTGCAAGCCATGGTGAAGCAGTTCAAGGAGGAGACTCTGGAACGGGGCATGGATCCGGCGCAGCATGGCTTGACGGATGCGATGCTGGCCGGAGGATTCCAGGAGACCGCGGACAAGCGGGTGCGTCTGGGTCTGCTGCTGGGGGCCATTGCCAAAAAAGAGAACATGCAGGTGGATGACGCCCGGGTGGCGGCCCGTCTGGAACAGTTGGCGGCGGCCTACGGCGCCCAGGCCCACGAGTTCAAGCAGTGGGCCCGCGCCGAGACGAGCCGCATGGATGGCATCCGTGGCAGCGTGCTGGAGGAGATGGTCAACGAGTGGATTCTCGAAAACGGCGCGGTCACGGATGAGAATGTCACCGTTGAGGCCATTCTGACCGAAAACCGGACAGATTCGTAGCCGACAAAATCTCGCAGGCATGCCCGGTTTTCGCATGGCAACCGGGCATGTCTCCCCCCAGCGCGGGGATGAATTCTCAACGATTGAAAAAAAGCGGGGGTCTGGGAGATTCCTCCCCAAGGGCCTCATTCCTGGACCCCACCCCAGGGATAATCCCCCTGGACCCCTATCAGTAAAACAACGCTTGCAAGGTATTGCCATGAATCTGGTCCCCATGGTGGTGGAATCCACCAATCGCGGTGAACGGGCTTACGACATCTACTCCCGACTGCTGAAAGAGCGGGTGGTATTCATGGTCGGGCCGGTGGATGATCAATCCGCCAATCTGGTCATTGCCCAGCTTCTGTTTCTGGAATCGGAAAATCCGGAAAAAGATATTCATCTCTACATCAACAGTCCGGGAGGTCTGGTGACTGCCGGCCTGGCCGTCTACGACACCATCCAGTTCATCCGTCCGGATGTGAGCACCCTGTGCGTGGGTCAGGCGGCCAGCATGGGAGCGGTGCTGCTGGCGGCGGGCACCAAGGGAAAACGGCTGTTGCTGCCCAACTCCCGGATCATGATTCATCAACCCTCCGGGGGGTACCAGGGTCAGGCGGAAGACATCGAGATCCATGCCAAGGAGATCCTGCGCATCCGGGACCGGCTCAATCAGATTCTGGCCAACCATACCGGCCAACCGACCCGACGCATCGCCCGGGACATGGACCGGGACAACTTCATGGAAGCCAAAGAGGCGGTGGAGTACGGTCTGGCGGACCGGGTGATCGATAAACGCGAACTCCCGGCAGATGCGAAAGAATAAGCTTGCTTCGTCCTGATCGGGAGGCGAACTGTTGAAAAAAGCGGAAACCTGGGGGATTCTTCCCCCAGGGTTTTGACTTTGAAATACATGAATATTATAAATATTTATGCTTCAAAGTCACAAGGGTCTCATTCCTGGACCCTCTGTCAATAAACACAACGCATCCGACGGATGCGGTTTCAAGAGCTGGTCAACGGTCAGTATTGCAAGGAACGAGTCACCTCCATGGCCAAAAAAATTTCCGATCCCAACAGCCTTCTGCACTGCAACTTCTGCGGCAAGACCCAACACGAAGTCCGCAAGCTCATTGCCGGACCCTCCGTGTTCATCTGCAACGAATGCGTTGATCTGTGCCGTGACATCATCAAGGACGACAAGAGCGACAACGGTCCGATCCGCAAACAGCCCGGCATTCCGATTCCCCATGAGATCAAAACGATCCTGGATGAATACGTCATCGGTCAGGAGAAGGCCAAACGGATTCTCTCGGTGGCGGTCTACAACCACTACAAACGGCTGGAAAGCCGGGGCAACACCGGCGGCCCCCACGAGGATGTGGAGATCGCCAAAAGCAATCTGCTGCTGATCGGCCCCACGGGATGCGGCAAGACCCTGCTGGCGCAAACCCTGGCGCGCATTCTGGATGTGCCCTTCACCATCACCGACGCCACCACCCTCACCGAGGCGGGTTACGTGGGAGAGGATGTGGAAAACATCATCCTGCGTCTGCTGCAGGCCGCGGACAACGATGTGGAAAAGGCCCAGCGGGGCATTGTCTTCATCGACGAGATCGACAAGATCTCCCGCAAGTCGGAAAACCCCTCCATCACCCGGGATGTCTCCGGCGAGGGGGTGCAACAGGCCCTGCTGAAGATCATCGAAGGGACCATTGCCAGCGTTCCGCCCCAGGGAGGCCGGAAACATCCCCAGCAGGAATACCTCCAGGTGGATACCACCAACATTCTGATCATCTGCGGTGGCGCCTTCAACGGCCTGGAAAAGGTGATCGAACGCCGCTCCAACAAACATCAGGGGATCGGCTTCGGCGCCGAAGTGAAATCGGGCAGCAGCGATGGCCGGGTGAACGAACTGCTGGCCATGCTGGAACCCGAGGATCTGCTGCAGTTCGGACTGATTCCGGAGTTCGTGGGCCGACTGCCGGTGGTCGCCACCCTGGAAGAGCTGGATCAGGAGGCCCTGATCCGCATTCTGCGGGAACCCCGCAACGCACTGCTCAAACAGTACGCCAAGCTGCTCTCCATGGAAGGGGTGCGCCTGACCTTCACGGACGAAGCGGTGCGCGCCGTGGCCCGCAAGGCCATCAAACGCAAGACCGGCGCCCGTGGATTGCGCGCCATTCTGGAATCGGTGTTGTTGGGGATCATGTTCGACATCCCCTCCATGACCGATGTCACCGAGGTGGTGATCAATCAGGAGTGCATCGAAAACAACGCGGAACCTCTCCTCATCCATGAAGAGAGTCCCATGGCCGCCCAGGCCTGAACCACGCCCATCACGGGATGTCAACTTTTGAAAAAAAAAGCGGGGGTCTGGGGGATTCTTCCCCCAGGGTTTTGACTTTGAAACATAAAAATTTTTAAGATTTTTTATGTTTCAAAGTCTTAAAGTCCAAAGGGCCACGCCCCTGGACCCCACCCCAGGGATGATCCCCCTGGACCCCTATCCGTCAAACAATGCATCCCGCAATGGGTGCGGTTTAAAAACTTACCATCATCACGGGAGAGCCCAAATCCCATGCCCAGCCCCAAGGATTCCATCGCCACGCAACTGGTGCGCATCCCCGCATTGCCTTTACGAGACATCGTGGTCTTTCCCCATATGATCGTTCCGCTGTTTGTGGGACGGGAACGGTCGATCCGCGCTCTGGAAGCGGTGACCGGACGGGAAGAGAGCCGACAGATTCTGCTGGTGGCCCAGAAGGTGGCCACCAACGACAGCCCGGAACAGGAGGAGATTTACGCCATCGGCGTGGTGGGCACCATTCTGCAGGTGCTCAAGCTCCCGGACGGCACGGTCAAGGTGCTGGTGGAGGGAGGACGACGCATGCAGATCCGTCGCTACTTCCAGAAGGATCCCTATTATCTGGTGGAAGGCCGCTTTGTGGAGGACGAGCCATCGGACCCCACCGAGTGTCAGGCGTTGATGCGCTCGGTGGTGGAGCAGTTCGACAACTACGCCAAGCTCAACAAGAAGATCGCCCCCGAGGTGCTGCAGACCCTGCAGTCGGTGCACGAGCCGGGCCGTCTGGCGGACATCGCCGCCACCCACGTCGCCCTGAAGGTGACGGAAAAGCAGGAACTGCTGGAACTGCCCACGGTGAGCGCCCGTCTGGAACGGCTGCTGCTGGTGCTGGAACAGGAGATCGACGTTCTGCAGGTGGAAAAACGGGTCCGGGGCCGGGTCAAGCGGCAGATGGAAAAGAGCCACCGGGATTACTATCTGAACGAGCAGATGAAGGCGATCCAGAAGGAGTTGGGGGACAAGGACGACGACAAGGACGAGATCAACGAACTGGCCGAAAAGATCGCCTCTGTGGGCATGACCGAAGAGGCCCGCAAGAAGGCGGAATCGGAACTGAAAAAGCTCAAGCAGATGGCGCCCATGTCCGCGGAAGCCACAGTGGTGCGCAACTACGTGGACTGGCTGGTGAATCTCCCCTGGAGCAAGACCACGGAGCTCAAACACGATCTGGCCCGGGCCGAGGAGATCCTGGAAGAGGATCACTGGGGTCTGGAGAAGGTCAAGGAGCGCATCCTGGAGCAGTTGGCGGTGCAGTTGAAGGTGGAGAAGATCAAGGGACCGATTTTGTGTCTGGTGGGTCCTCCCGGGGTGGGCAAGACCTCTTTGGCCAAATCCATTGCCCGGGCTTCGGGCCGGGAGTATGTCCGCATCTCCCTGGGGGGCATCCGGGACGAGGCGGAGATCCGTGGCCACCGGCGCACCTACATCGGTTCCCTGCCGGGCAAGATCATCCAGTCTATGAAAAAGGCCGGCTCGAACAATCCGCTGTTTCTGCTCGACGAGATCGACAAGGTGGGCTCGGACTTCAGGGGCGATCCGTCGTCGGCTTTGCTGGAGGTGCTGGATCCGGAACAGAACATGGCCTTCAACGATCACTACCTGGAGGTGGATTACGATCTGTCCAAGGTGATGTTCATCACCACGGCCAACAGTCTGAACATCCCCCGTCCCCTGCTGGACCGCATGGAGATCATCCGTCTGGCCGGGTACACGGAACAGGAGAAGATGCGCATTGCCACCCGCTATCTGATTCCCAAGGAGATGGAGGCCCACGGACTCCAGGAAGGGGAGTTCGCCCTCTCCGCCGGGGCGTTGATGGACATCGTTCGCTATTACACCCGGGAGTCCGGCGTGCGCAATCTGGATCGGGAGATCGCGGGGTTGTGCCGCAAATCGGCCCGGGCCATTCTGACCGATCCGAAACACGATCGCATCGCCATCGGCTCCAAGAGTCTGGGGAAATATCTGGGGGTGCGGCGCTACCGTTTCGGTCTGGCGGAGGACGAGGATCTGGTGGGTGTGGCCACGGGTCTGGCCTGGACCGAGGTGGGCGGAGAGCTGCTCACCATCGAGAGCATTCACATCGACGGCAAGGGCAAACTGACCACCACCGGCAAACTGGGGGACGTGATGCAGGAGTCGGCCCAGGCGGCCCTCACCTACGCCCGTTCCCGGGCCCGGGAGTGGGGCATGGAGTCGGAGGAGTTCTTCCAGAAGCGGGACATTCACATTCACGTTCCGGAAGGGGCCACCCCCAAGGATGGCCCGTCCGCGGGCATCGCCATGTGTACGGCCCTGGTGAGCGCCCTGTACGGCATTCCGGTGCGCAAGGATGTGGCCATGACCGGTGAGATCACTCTGCGGGGTCGGGTATTGATCATCGGCGGTCTGAAAGAGAAGCTCCTCGCCGCCCATCGCGCCGGGGTGAAACACATCATCATTCCGGAGGAGAACGTCAAGGATCTCAAGGAAATCTCTTTAAGCATCCTCAAGGATCTGGAGATCCATCCCGTGACCCACATGGATCAGGTGCTTTCCCTGGCGTTGCGTGGAACCCTCAAGAATGCGATCCCGCAGGAAACCCCTCCTCCCGAGGCCATCAACAACCCCGAGCCATCCCTGCTCATGCCACGGGAGAGCAACCTGGAGGATATGCCGTCCATTACGCATTGAGGATCGCTCCCCTTGCAAAGACGAAAAATGTAAGTCAGAACACTGAAAATCGCTTGACACCGGGATTTGGCAACGTATAGTAACCTCGCATGACGCCATGCGGCGCGTCAATCCTCACAGGGGGATTGCCTGGCGCGACCCCCACGGTGTCCAATCCAAGGTTATCGGGAACGTCTTGCAAGGGGAGCACTTCCATTGAACAAATCTGAACTCGTCGATGCCGTTGCTGCGGAGACCAAATTGACCAAAGCCCAGGCCGCCGATGCCATTGATGCCACCATCAGTGCCATCCAGAACGCCTTGAAGGGGGGCCAACAGGTGAATCTGGTCGGTTTTGGTTCCTTCATGGTGACGGAACGGGCTGCGCGGACCGGTCGCAATCCCCGCACCGGTGCCGAAATCAATATCCCGGCTGCGCAGTTGCCCAAGTTCAAGCCCGGCAAAGGACTGAAAGACGCGGTGACTGTGGTCAAACCGGCCCCGACCCCGGCTCCCGCCCCGGCCAAGCCGGTCGCCGCCGCCAAGAAACCGGCTCCGGCACCTGCTCCGACCCCGGCGCCTGCGGCAACGGAAGCCAAGAAGGTTCCCGTCAAAAAGAAAAAATGACTCTCCCCGTCGGGATCTGGCGCGTCGGCATGCATCCGACGTGACCTGATCCCGCTTCGGGCGGATAGCTCAGCCGGGAGAGCATCGGCCTTACAAGCCGAGGGTCACGGGTTCGAACCCTGTTCCGCCCACCAAATCAAGATTCCAAGACGTTCGTCTAAGTACATAAACCCCGCAAGAATCAAGGCTTGCGGGGTTTTTTGTGTGCGGGGAGGTGCGGGGAGATGCGTTGACATCCGCAAGATCTGTCGGTATTTACCACCTACCGCCAAGCTGGATACCGTCATGCCCCTTTCCGATACCGCCATACGCAATGCAAATCTGGCGCGTGACAACCGGATGAGGAGGATTCTGGATTTTTCCAGGAACCAAATGATACGGTATTGGTCTTAATAATCAGAAACAACTTGAAAACCGAGACGATCCCATGCCAAGGAGCATGATTCATGAATACGCACCCGTTTTTTTCTGACCACCCGCAAGGGGAATCCTCGGGAGCCGACATCCAGGCCGGCTTGAACCGGCCAGATCCGACCCCCGAGGATCAAGAACTCCAGCGTCGACTGCTGCTGAATGCGGTGGGCCATTTGCAGGCGGAGCGTTTTTCGGAGGCATTTGCCGTCTGCGATTCGCTGGCGCGGCTTGATCCGGAAAACCGTCAGCTTTATCTGCTTCGGGCCACGCTGTTGAGCCGCCTGCATCGCTTCAAGGAGGCGATCGCCAATCTGGACGAGGCGCTCGCCATTCATCCGGACTATGGCATTGCCTGTCTGTTGCGGGCCTATTGTCACCAGGCCAACGGCGACGCGGTGGCCGCGGATCGGGATTTGCAACGCGCCTTGAAACTGACAGAGGCCTCCATGCAGGTGTTTTGCGACGACATGGGGATGACCCGTACCCAGTTCGATGCGGCCCAGGGGTTGATCGAAGGGGAACGGGATTATCCCCGGCTGTTCTTGTCTCCGGAGGAACTGGCAAAATTGCAGCTCATCGTGCACTGATGACCTGCCCCCGGTGGCGAGATGCCAAATTGTGAAAAGAAGTGGGGGTCTGGGGGATTCTTCCCCCAGGGTTTTGACTTTGGAACCTGAAAATTATCCAATATTTTTATGTTTTAGAGTCCCAGGGGCTTTGCCCCTGGACCCCACCAGGGGGATAATCCCCCTGGACCCCTATCCGTAAAACAACTCAATCCCGGCATGGATACGCTTCAAAAAACCTTTCTGCCATGCATCGGAAACCGCCATGCTCTCCGTCAACCGCATGACCGACTATGCCACCCTGGTGCTGACCCGGTTGGCTTGTGATCCTGACCATCCCCAGAGCGCCGCGACGCTTGGCGGGGAGATTCCCCTGGCCACGGCCACGATCCGCAAGGTGTTGAGAATTCTGGCCAGCCGGGGATTGCTGATCTCCCGCAGGGGACGGGGAGGAGGTTTCATTCTGGCCCGTCCGGCGGATCAGATCTCCCTGGCGCAAGTGCTGGAGGCCATGGATGATCCGATGATCCTGACCGCCTGCTGTCACGGTGGAAGCGGTTGTCCACTGGGCGGGGTATGTCAGCCTCGTCCCCATTGGCTGCGGATCAGTCAAGGAATCCGGGCCCTTCTGGAGGAGACCACGTTGCTGAATCTGGTGGACGATACCAGCCATTCCGTAGCATAAAGTGGCTGACCTGTCCGCCTCGGCACGAGTTCTTCACCTGTTTCAAAGAGAGGAATACATGACTGCCATCAATCCCTACACAGGCATTCACCATGCCGCCTTCGCCACCCGGGACATTCTGTTGACAACCCGTTACTGGCGGGATCTGCTCGGCATGCCATTGGTCTATTGCTACGGCCAACCCGGCTACCGGCAATATTTTTTTCACATCCAGGGGGAAGGACACCTCTCTTTCTTCGAATGGTCCGAGGTGACCAACATTCCTCTCAAACGTCATGGACAGCCGGTGGCCGGTCCATTCGGTTTCGATCATGTCTCCATTGGGGTGGACCGTCTGGAGGTGTTGTGGGAGCTGATGGCCAAGCTGGACGGAGCCGGTTTCCCGGTCTCCGATGTGATCGATCATGGCTGTTTCTATTCCATCTATTCCTATGATCCCAACGGGATTGCCGTGGAGTTCACCTGGAATGTCCCGGATCTGAATCTGCGCATCAATCCGGTGATTCAGGATGAGTTCGCCCGCTCGATGTGCGGATTGGACCAGACCATGATGGATCCATGGCCGGATCCCATTCCCATTCTTCCGGAGGAGCGGATCGTGCTTGACGGGGAGGGAAAGGAGAACTTCGCAAATCTGCCACCCCGACCGGACTTTTTCCAGACCCCGGAGAGCCAGGAGCCTTGAGAAAAAATGACTCAATGGAATGGGGATGGCTGCCGATATTCAAGGCAACAGCTTCCCGGGCGCGCTCCGGGGGCGTCATGACCGGCAGGTCCGGTCAAATCTTGTCTGGAGGCATGCTGATGCAGTCTGTTCTTTTGCCGCGCCGTGTATTGGTTTTTTTACGCAGTCAGACCTGCGGCATCCTGACCGCGCTGGTGATGTTGATCACCTCGGGGGTGGAGGTGTGGCAGGATATGGCGACACTGTTCAAGGGAAATTTCAACATCGGCGCCCATCACGGGGTGATGTTGTACAGTCTGCTCAACCTGATGAGTCACATCGCGGAGGTGCTGGATGCCGGAGGCTCTCTGGAGGAGAAAATCGTTCCGGTTCTGCCTGAAACCGGCTCCTGATCGCAACCATTCCAGGATGCTTGGTTTTGCTTGACAGGGGTCCGGGTGGGATGGAAGAGAGTATCCCTCCCGGCATCGATCACGGAGCGACGGCAGGACTTTGGCTGACAATCTGGCGCAATGCGTCCAGCAACACCTTGCGCTTGACCGGCTTGGCAAGATAAAAATCACATCCGGCCTCTTTGCTGCGCTCTTTTTCTCCTTCCATGACATGGGCGGACAGGGCGATGATCGGCAATCGGGGACGTTGCGAATCCCGCTCCCATTGACGGATTCGACGGGTGGCGCTGTAGCCGTCCATTCTGGGCATCTGGACATCCATGATCACCACGTCGAAGCTCTCCTTTTGCACCCGCTCCACCGCCTCCAGCCCATCGTTGGCAAAGACCACCTGATGGGAGCTGGACATGAGATAGGCTTCGAAGAGAATCTGATTCTCCTTGACATCCTCCGCGAGCAGAATGCGCAGAGCTCTCATTGGTTCCGCGGTCGTCAGATCCTGAGGCGCAGATGACAGCGCCGCCGGGTCCACCAGTCGCACCGGAAGGGTGAAACAAAACATACTTCCTTCCCCCACCCGGCTTTCCGCCCAGATCCGCCCTCCCATCAACGTCACCAACCGGCGCGAGATGGTCAATCCCAGTCCGGTCCCCCCATAGCACCGGGCGATCCCCTCCTCTGCCTGGACAAACTGTTCAAAAATGTGCTCCAGCTGCTCCTGGTGAATGCCGATGCCGGTATCGGCCACCTTGAACAGCAGAGTTTCCGGTTCCTCGGCATGCGGCATGACCCCGAAATCTACACTTCCCTGCTGGGTGAACTTGATCGCATTGCCCAGCAGATTGAGGAGCACCTGACGCACCCGGCTGTCATCCCCCAGAATGGCGACCGGTATTTCCGGGGAGACCCGACAGTGCATGGTGAGTCCCTTCTGTTCGGCGACCATTTGCATCAGATAGGCCGTCTCCTCCACGACCTGACGGGGGGAGAAAGGGACTTCCACCAGCGTGATGCAGCCGGCTTCGATGCGGGAGAAATCCAGAACATCGTTGATCACTCCCAGCATGGCCTTGCCGGAATGGTGCATGGTCTGGACAAAATGGCGTTGCATGGTATTGAGACTGGTTTCCAGCAGCAGTTCCGACATGCCCAGCACCACGTTCATGGGGGTTCGGATTTCGTGGCTCATGGAGGCCAGGAATTCGCCCTTGGAACGGTTGGCGGCTTCGGCGACCCTGGTGGCCTGACGCAGTTCGATTTCCAGTTGCTTGCGCTCCGAGATGTCGTTGTTGACCTGCACCACGGCCAAGGGTTGGCCATCCTTGTCCCGCATGAGATGCCAGTGACTGAACAAGGCAACGAGTCGGCCATCCCTGGCATGGTGCATCACCTCTCCCTGCCACTCTCCGGTCTGGAGGACCATGTGCATGATCTCATCCAGAGGGGTGGCGCATTCGGTTTGCAGCAGCTCATGGCCATACCGGCCCATGGCCTCCTCTGTACTCCATCCGTAGCGATCTTCCGACCCCTGGTTCCAGAAAACCATCCGTCCTTGCAGATCGATGGCCATGACATGGGCGCGGCTCAACAGATGGCTCTGCTCCTGCAGACAGGTCAACATGACGCTGTTTTTCTCTTCGGCGGATTTCAGCCTGGAGATATCGATAAACAGAAACACCACCCCATCCACTTCCTGCCGGTTGTTGATATAGGGGATGGTGCGCATCAGATACCACAATCCGGTCAGGCCACGCACCTCCCGTTCGTCCAGATGTTTGTTTTCCAGCACCTGCCGCGCGCTCTCCAGCAGGTCCACGTCCCGCAAGGAGTTGGCGATGTCCCGCAGAGGACGACCCACATCCCCGGGAATCAAACGCATGATCTGGGTAGTGGCCGCGGTGAACCGTTTGATACGCAACTCCCGGTCCAGGAAAATCGTGGCGGTGTCGGTACTGCCGATCAGATTGGAGATGTCACTGTTGGCCACCTCAAGCTCGGCGACCTTGCTGTCCAGGGTGGCATTGGTGGTGGCCAACTCCTCATTGAGGGATTGCAGCTCCTCCTTGGAGCTTTCCAGCTCCTCGATGGCAGACTGCAACTCCTCGTTCATGGCCACAATCTCTTCGTTGTAGGCCATGAGTTCCTCGTTTTTCAGTTGCAACTGCTCAATGGTGCGTTGCAGGTCATCCCGGGTGGCCTGGAGTTCCTGTTCCATCTGCTGGACCAGAAACTGTTCCCCGTTCTGTTCCGAAATCAACAGATTTTCGCCGGGATCATGGGAAAGAGTGACCAGGAAAAACACCGGACCCGGTTGGGAGGTGACCGACGTGACCGTGATGCGCACGGGCAACGCCTCGGTGCCGGGACGGGTGGCCACGGTGGCGCTGGTGTTGTTGTGGACAGCCCGTTCCAGAACCACCCGCAACAGACTGCGCAGCTCCGGCTTGATCAGGGAGAAAATCTTGTAGCTGGGTTCGCCGCTGGCCAGACTGAAGAATTCCCGGGTATTGCCCATGGTATAGACCACTTCGCCGCTCCGGGTGATCAAGACCAGCGCCGGTCCGTGATTCTCCAGAATCGTGCGGCAGAGCTTTTCCATGCCCATCAGCGAGGTCACGGGGGGAGAGATCATCGCGGCCAGTCGGGAGAGGGGATTGCCATTCAGGATGGGCATCTCCTTTTTGCCGGGCACCTTGCCGCGACTTGAAAAAATTCTCCAAGTTTTTGAGACAACATCAAAATACCGATTGTTGGCGCCAAGAGACTCGGTTTTGCCCAGAACCAGGTACCCTTCCGGATTGAGAGCGAAACGGAAAACAGAAATCAGTTGTTTCTGGGATTCCGGCTCCATATAGATCAGGACGTTGCGGCAGACGATCATGTCGATCCGGGAAAACGGCGGATCGCTCAGGAGATTATGGAGGGCGAAAACACAGGCTTCCCGCAGCGGCTTGTTGATATGAAAGGAGGCGCCCTGACGGGTAAAAAACCGCTCCAGACGCTCCGGGCTCACATCCTCGGCGATGCCTTTGTCATAGGTTCCGGCGCGTCCTTCTTCCAGGGCCTGGTCGTCCAGATCCGTGGCGAAGATCTGGATGGGATGGGTGTGACCGCTCCGCTCCTGGAACTCCAGCAAAAGCATGGCAATGGAATAGGCCTCCTCCCCGCTGGAGCAGCCGGCCACCCAGACCCGCACGGGCATGCCGCCATCCTTGTCGGCAAACAGCCTGGGAATCACCTCCTGCGCCAGACTCTGATAGGCCTCCGGATCCCGGAAGAAGGTGGTCACCCCGATGAGCAGATCCCGGATCAGCCGATCCAGTTCCGCGGTTTCATGGGTGAGGATGTCATGATAACCGGCCAGCGTGGCGATCCCCCGGGAGTCCATACGCCGCTGCACCCGGCGCTGGAAGGTGGATTTTTTGTAGCCGCGCAAGGAGCTGCCCTTGCGGGCGGAGACCATCTCCAGAATCGTCTCCAGCAGAGCAGCTGGATTGTCCGGCAGGATCGTCGGTTCGGAGGATGGTTCCATCGCGACGCAACGCCGTGTCGTTCGGTTGACCAGCCAATGGATCAACGCCTGGGGCATCGCCTCGGGCGGGAGCAGCAGATCCGCGCCGGCCACATCCAGGGCGGCCTTGGGCATGTTCCAGAATTCAGCGCTGGCCGGTTCCTGCACCACACCGACCCCTCCGGCATCCCGGATCGCCTTCAGACCCAACGCGCCATCCTGTCCTGTGCCGGAGAGAATCACCCCCACAGACTGTTTGCCGATATTGCCGGCCAGGGAGGTGAGCATGGTGTCAATGGGTGTCACGTGTCGCGGGGATGGGGGCAAAGGCGTCAAATGGAAGGTCGCGCCTTGAAAGGTGAGCAGATGGCCCGGCGGGGTCAGATAGATGTGATCAGGACGGGGCAGGAGACCGTCCCGGACCTCCTCCACCGGCAATGTGGTCCAATGTCCGGCGATTTCCACCATCAGGCTTTTGCGGGTGGGGTCCAGGTGCTGGAAAATCACGAACACCAGTCCCGACCCTGCCGGGATGGCCCGGATGAACCGTCTCAGGGCATGCACCCCTCCGGATGAGGCGCCAATGCCTACGATGACGCCAACCTTGCCGACATCGGATTGGTCCGACGGAAAAGTGGTCATACATCACCTGTCGTTCGTGAAAAACACATGATGATTTCCTGGAATTGACTGATTCGCAACGGCGCTTTTTATAAGCAAACAATAATATATCATTCATTAACGAAATGTCCACGATGCAATGATGGATTCATAAAAAAGAAAAAAAGCGGCAAGATATTGAATATTATTATTGTTGTTTCGATAAACTAAATACTCTCAATCAATAACCGTACGTCGAACAAGGCTACCGGATCCAAAAACAGAACCAGGAATGAAGAACAGAACAAGGGATGATGAGGATTCTGGATTTTTCCAGAAACAAAATGATGGGTACCACCCCATTTAAACCACGCCCATTTCGGGATGTTGAATTTCAGACCCGGCGGCCATGCGGGACGCACGGCTGAAAAGGCGCCGCTTTGCGGCC
>JADGAB010000051.1 GCA_015232245.1 Magnetococcales bacterium
GTTATCGGGTGTTGATGTTTCAATATCCCACGGTGCGGCGTTCCCTGGACGAGAATGCGGAAGGCTTGTGGGAGTTTCTCGAATTGCGTCTTGGTCCGGGCATGAAAAAAATCACCCCGGGTGGCGTGCATCTGGTGTGTCACAGTCTGGGGGGACTGGTGGCCCTGCGCATGCTGGAGCGTCATCCGGAAATGCCGCTTGGTCGCATGGTGGCGCTGGGCAGTCCGTTCCAGGGATCGTTCTCGGCGCAACGCCTGGCCCATTGGCCCGGGGGGTCGTGGCTGCTGGGCAAAAGTCTGGCCGGGGCGCTGGATGGGCAGCGGGAACTGCGCGCCCCGGAAGGCAGACGGATCGGTGTGCTGGCCGGCACTTTGCCGTTGGGTTTGAGCCATCTGATCTGGGGACTGGAATCCCCCAACGACGGGGTGGTGTCGGTGGCGGAGACCCGCCTGCCGGGAGCGGCCCACGCCACCCTGCCGGTGATGCATGTGGGACTGGTTTTTTCGCGTCGCGCCGCCGGTTGGGTGCGACATTTTCTGACGACAGGAGAGGCGGAATGGTGATCTGGATGCATCCCACGGGAGAACTCCCATGAAACCAGGCGCGACCGGTTTGATCCGGGTGATCCATGCCACCCGGTATTCGATGCTGGGCATGCGGGCCGCCTGGCAGCATGAAGCGGCCTTCCGGCAGGAGTTGAGCCTCTGTCTGCTGCTGGTTCCCGTGGCCCTCTGGCTGGGCAGAGGAGGGGTGGAACAGGCCCTGATGATCGGCGCATTGTTGCTGGTGGTCATGGTGGAGTTGCTGAATTCGGCGGTGGAGGCGGTGGTGGACCGGATCGGTCCGGAACTCCATCCCCTGGCGGGTCGGGCCAAGGATCTGGGATCGGCGGCGGTGTTCGTGGCTCTGGTGAATGTGGTGGTGATCTGGGGCTTGATTCTGTGGAGGCATCTGGAGTGATCGGCACATGCCGGAAAGAACCGCGCGGCGCATTCTGATTCTACTGCTGGTGGTGGTTCTGGCCCTGCTGGGCTCACGGCTCGGCAAGAGCCTGTTCCGGTCGCCCAACGCCGCCATCGGCGAGGAGCCGTCGGCCCGGGTGATCACCTGGCGTCTGGGGTTGGGGGCTGCGGCGGGCGCGCTGCCCCGGGCGGCGGCGGAACGGTTTGTGGAACAACTGACCCGTCAGACCCAGGGCAGGTTGCAGGTGACCATTCATCCCGCCTCCTGGCTGGGGGGGGATGGGCGCATGCTGGAGCTGGCGGGCCGGGGAGAACTCTCCATGGTGCTTTTGCCCTTCTCCACTCTGGATGACCGGCTTGATGCCATGCAACTGTTTGATCTGCCGTTTTTTATTCCGCCGAGAGAACAGTTGCACGCGGCGCTGGACGGGGATCTGGGGCGCATGCTGCTGGACAGGATGCGGGGGCTGGGGCTGGAAGGGTTGGTTTTCTGGGATGGGGGAGCGCGCCATTTCATCGGGGAGCGTCCTTTGTTGACCCCCGGCGCCCTGGCGGGTTTGCGTATCGCCGAGCCGGATGATGCGGTCAGCAGTGAGATGTTCAAGCGTTTCGGGGCCCGGATGATTCCTGGAACGCCATCCTCTGGTCAAAGGGATGGGGATCTTCAGGCTGCGGAGACCACCCTGCTGGATCTGCAAGACAAACCCCTGCCGCCGCAGTGGAAAGATCTCACCTTGAGCGGGCATGCGCTCTCCGGCCATGTGCTGGCGGTCAGCCGGGTGGCCCTCGACATGCTTTCTGGCGAACAACAAAAGGTTTTGCTGGAGAGCGCCCGGGAGACCACACGCTGGGAGCGGGCCGCCCTGTGCCTGCGGGAGGGGGAGATCCGCAAGCAGTTGCGGGAGGGGGGAGTCCGGCTGCACGAGTTGACCGGTGAGCAGAGGGAGAGTTTCCAGGAGCTTCTCGCCTACGTGCCGCGTAAATTCGAGGCGTGGATTGGATCGGATCTGCTGGCCAAGGCCTGGGAGTGGCTCTGGTTGCATGGCGAAAAGAGTGTCGTGGAACAGGAGATTCTGGTGGGGCTGGATGCCCAGCTCTCCGGCGAGAGCGCGTTGGCCGGGTTGGAGTTGTCACGGGGAATTCGTCTGGCCATCGACGGGATCAATGAGCGGGGCGGGGTGCTGGGACGCAGGATGCGTCTGTTGGCCCGGGACAATCATGGTCTGGCCACCCGGGGATTGGACAATCTGCAGTTTTTCGCCGGCATGGAAAATCTGGTCGCGGTGATCGGCGGACAGAAAAGTACCGTGGTGGCGGCGGAAGTGGAAGCGGTGCATGCATTGGGGCTGCCGTTTTTGTTGCCATGGTCGGCGGCGCGCCATTTGACGGAGAACGGTTTCGAGGTCAATCAGGTTTTCCGTCTGAGCCTGAATGATCGCTGGAGCGCGCCGTTTCTGGCCGATGCGGCCCTGGCCCGGGGGCGGCGGATCGCCCTGGTGCTGGAGAACTCCAGTTGGGGACACGACTTCGAAAAGATCATCGTGCGGCATCTGCATGCCCGGGGTGTGCGGCATGTGGGGGTACACTGGGTGGATAACGGACGGAAGAGTTTCGCTTCTCTGATCTCCCGTCTGGACGAGGACCGGGTGGATGTGGTGGTGCTGGTGGATACCCCGGATGAAAGTCTGCCCTTTTTGCTGGAGATCGCCCGAAGTCTGCCGTCCGTGGCTGTGGTCTCCCACTGGGGGTTGCTGGGAGGACAATGGACGCCGGAACAACTGAAAGTCATCGGTTCCATGGATCTGGTTTTTCCCCAGACCAGTTTTCCCGCCGAATTCGCCACTCCCCAGGGGCAGGCGCTGCAAAAGGCCATGCGTCTTTTCCTGGGGCTGGGGCCGGAGGAACCCATGGTGGAAATGGGCAGCGGCTTTGTGCAGGCTTATGATCTGGTGCGGATCCTGGCCTCGGCCATCCAGGCCGCCGGTTCCTGGGATCGCCGTGCAGTCCGTTCCGCCATGGAACATATGCCGGTTCATGAAGGGTTGCTGCGCCGCCTGACGCCATTGTTCGACGCCCAGCGTCATGACGCTCTGGGGATCGAGGATTATCGCCTGGCCCGCATGACTCCCCAGGGCCGGATCGTTCCGGCGGAGGGGAGATGAACGTGGAGAATTCCCCCATGCTCTCCGCGCCCCGGGGACGCCTGCGACGGCGCTATATCCTGCAATTCTCCTCGTTTGTGGGGGCGGCGCTGTTTCTGGTGCTGGGGCTGTTGCAGGCCGACATGATCCATCTGTTGCGGGAACAGTCGGTGGCCGGCCTGCAGGCCCATGGTCAGGAGATCTTTCGTCGGGTGGAGACCCGTATCGGTTTTCTGCGTCAGAATCTCGAACAGTTGGCCTCCAATCCCCTGGTGATCAACGCCCTGGTGGAAGGAACCACCCGGGATCCTCATCTGTTGCAATTGGCGCGGAATTTCTCTTCGGGGCGTCACGTGGCCCTGTTCATCCTGGTGAACTTCGACGGCGCGCCTCTGATCGAGGAACATGAGGAGCCGCTGGAGATGAATGTCACAGCTGTGGTGCAGCAGGCTTTGGCCTTGAGCCGTCCGGCTCCGGTGATCGATCCGAGTGGCAAATATCTGGTGCTGAGCCACGCCCTGGAGTTTCATCACGCCATCCAGGGGGCCATGATCGTGTATGTGGATTTTGCCGGTCTTCTGGAGGAGATCATCCCCGGAGATGGCCAGATCCGCCATGCGGTGCTTTTGGAGGATCGGGTGTTGTTTCAGACCCGCGCCCTGGGATCGGGCGATGCCATCGAGTTGACGCTCCCGCCGCCGACCGGTTCCACCATCCTGATGCGTCTGGGTTTGCGGCAGCGCCTGACGGTGGACAAGGCGGCCATTCGCGCCCCCATCTATGAAAGCATCGCCAACGCCACCCTGCTGGGATTGGCCCTGGTGATCATCTCCATGCTGCTCGCTTTTCGCATGGGGGCCAAGGCCGCAGAACCGATCCTCAAGTTGTGTGACCGCATCCGTCAGGCGGCGGATGACGGCTCTCCGCAGATCACCCCGGTGGGCACCGGGGATGAGCTGGAGGAGCTGGCCGCCCTGTTCGAGGAGCGGACCTGCGCGTTGTGGGCCATCCGGCGGGAGCTGGAGAACCGGGTTACGGAACGGACCCGCACGCTGGTGCAGCTCAACGCCGACCTGGAACGGGAGGTGGTCGAACGGATCCGGGTCGAGGCGGAAACCAGGCGACACCTGGAACTGCTGGATCAGGCCCAGAGAATCGCCCATCTGGGCAGTTGGGAGTGGAATCTGCCCATAGGCACGGTGCATTGGTCGGCGGAGCTGTTCCGTATCCTGGGATTCAGGCCCCACGCCCTGTTGCCCAGCCACAAGCGTTTTCTGGCCGCGGTGCATGGGGATGATCGCACCCTGTTCAGCGATACCATGGAAACCGCTCTGCACACCAGCGCCGTGGAGTTCGAACTGGAGTTCCGTCTGGTGGGGCCGGATGGTCAGATCCGTTTTGCCCAGTGCATCGCCCGCATCGATCGGGATGATCACGGGGAACCGTGGCGCGTGACCGGCACGATTCTGGACATCACCGCCCGCAAGCTTCTGGAGAGCCAACTGCGCGCCGCCAAGGAGCAGGCCGAGGAGGCCAGCCGGATCAAAGGGGAGTTTCTGGCCAACATGAGCCATGAGATCCGCACACCGATGAACGCCATCATCGGTTTCAGCCATCTCTGTCTGCGCACCGCCTTGACCAGCCGGCAAAGGGATTATTTGCAGAAACTCTACATCAGCGCCAATGGCATGTTGCGCATGATCAACGATATTCTGGACTTCTCCCGCATCGAGGCGGGCAAACTGCAACTGGAACGCATCGAATTCGATCTGGAGGAGATTCTCTCCAGTCTGGAGTCGTTGATGAGTGTCAAGGCCCAGGAGAAAGGATTGCGCTTTCAGATCATCCCGGCCCTGCCTTTGCCCCTGCTGCTGGTGGGAGACCCGTTGCGCTTGCGTCAGGTGCTGCTGAACCTGATCAACAACGCCATCAAGTTCACCGATACCGGCGAGGTGGCGGTGGAGGTTGGGTTGGCCGAGGAGAGCGCCACGGAAAGCGTGCTGCGTTTTGTGGTCAGGGATACCGGCATTGGCATGACGGACGAACAACTGGAACAGCTGTTCCAGAAATTCCAGCAGGGGGATACCAGTTCCACCCGGAAATATGGCGGAACCGGCTTGGGACTTGCAATCTCCCAAAGTCTGGTGGTCATGATGGGGGGGGATATCCAGGTGGAAAGCCACGCCGGAACAGGGAGCCGGTTTATGTTTACAGTGCGTTGCGGCAAGGTCGCTCCCCAGGAGTCCGCAGAGAGCGAAGGCGAAGAGGGGGAACGACTCTCCGGACCTGGGCTCTTTCTGCCGGTGGAGGATGGAGAACTCAATACCCCTCTGCCGACCCTGCCCGGCATCAACACCCGGGTGGGTCTGCGGGGCATGGGCGGTGACGTGGCCCTGTACCGTCGGGTGATGAGCAAATTCGTGCTCAATCAGGTGGATGCCTGTCGATTGATGACCGGTCTGGTGGAGGCCCGGGAGTGGGATGAACTGGAGCGGGTGGCCCATACCCTGAAAGGGGGAGCCGCCACCATCGGCGCCGTGGAGTTGAGCCTGGCGGCCATGAAGATCGAACACGGCGCCCGGGAACGCGTTGGCCGCAAGGCCATGCGCCATCATGTCGCCGAGACCGCCAAACGGCTGGAATCGGTTCTGCTGACCATCGGCGCGGCCTTCCCTGGACCACGCCGAAGCGATGTTGCCCTCGGCCTGCCCGAATCTTGTGATCCGGAGGGTCTGCCGCCTTTGATGCATCAGGCGGCAAGGCTTTTGCGAAATTATGATGTCACCTCCGAAGGGGTGGTCCGGGCCATGGAACCTTGGGCTTGTGACAAGTTCAATCATGATTTGTGGCAGATCATGACCCGTCATCTGGAGGTCTACGATTATGATAAGTGTCTGGAAGTGTTGCAGCAGTGGGCTGTGCGGGTGGGCGTGACCCTGGAGTCGTGATATGGAAAATCTGGTTCTGCAAGGCAATCCGGAGTTCGCTGGCGAAGCGCGGAAAAGCATCGTGCTGCTGGTGGACGATCAGCCGGAGAACATCGACATCATCCGCAGCGCATTGGATGAGCATTTTCAGATTCTGGTGGCCACCCATGGGATCAAGGCGTTGCAGGTGGTCCGCCGGGTGGTGCCGGATGTGATTCTGCTGGACATCATGATGCCGGTGATGGATGGCTACGAGACCTGCCGACGTCTGAAGGAGGACCCGTTGACCGTCGGGATTCCGGTGATCTTTCTGACCGCCAAGACCGAGTTCGAAGACGAGGCCAAGGGATTGGCCCTGGGGGCCATCGATTACATTCGCAAGCCATCCAGTCCGCAGATCATACTGGCTCGGGTGAAAAACATCGAGCATCTGTTGTTGGCCCGGCGGGCTTTGGAACAGAAAAATCTCGCCCTGGATACGGCCCGGCACAATGCCGAAGTGGCCCTGGAGAGGCTGGCGGCCAACGAACGGGATCTGCAGGCCGCCAAGCTGGCCGCGGAACGGGCCAATGAGGCCAAAAGCGAGTTTCTGGCGGTGATGAGCCATGAAATCCGTACCCCCTTGAACGGCATCCTGGGCATGGCCGAACTGCTGCTGGATGTGGAACTGGAGGAGGAGTACCGGCAGTATGTGGAAACCATGCGCCGTTCCGGAGAGAATCTTCTGGTCATCATCAATGACATCCTGGATTTCTCCAAGATCGAGGCCGGACGGCTGGAACTGGAAGAGATCCCCTTTGGCTTGTGGGGTCTGCTGGATGAACTGGACTTCATTTTTGGTCAGGTGGCCAGCAACAAGGAGATCGGTTTCAAGGTCGAGCATGATGGATTGCTGCCCGGGGATCTGGTGGGGGATCCGGTGCGGTTGCGGCAGATTCTCACCAATCTTCTGTCCAATGCCCTGAAATTCACCGAATCCGGTCGTGTGCGGCTCCGGGCGGAGCCTCTGAAGCTGTCGGCGGAACAGGCCAGGATCGCTTTTGAGGTGTCAGATACCGGCATCGGCATCAGTCCGGAGAATTTTTCCCGGTTGTTCGACGCCTTTTCCCAGGTGGACAGCTCCACCACCCGCAAGTTCGGGGGGACCGGACTGGGCTTGAGCATCACCAATCGCCTGGTCCGGTTGATGGGTGGGACCATCTCGGTGGAAAGCCGGTTGGGAGAGGGCAGCACCTTCCGGGTGGAGCTCCCCTTCAGGATGGGACGTCCCGGCCAGATCGTCCGGGAGGGGGAGAAGAGCGCGCTCCCCACGGTGGTGGAGATCCCCCCCAACGTCTCCCTGCTGCTGGTGGAAGACGATCCCATCAATCTGGCGGTGATCAAGGGGATGCTGCAACCTTTCCGCATGCGGATCGATCTGGCGGTGAATGGCCGGGTGGCTTTGAACAAACTCGCCCGCAGCGCCTATGATGTGGTGCTGATGGATTGCCTGATGCCGGAAATGGATGGTTATGCCGCCACCCGCGCCTTTCGCAAGACGGAGAGCGGGGACAGGCATACCCCGGTGATCGCCTTGACCGCCAACGCCATGCAGGGGGATCGGGAACGGTGTCTGGCTGCGGGCATGGATGACTATCTGAGCAAGCCTTTCAAGCGCGGAGCGCTGGTGGCCATGCTGGCCCGCTGGTTGTCGGTCGGCGGGGGCGGAAGCGTTGTCGTTTCGTCATCGCCGGAACCACAGCGTTTCTTTGTGGAAAATCGGGAACCAATCGATCAGGAAAAGATCCAAGAGTTGCAGGAGGATCTGGGCGAGGACTTTGTGAATGTGGTCAAGACCTTTCTGACCGGACTCGCCGATCGGGGAACCCGTATGCGCATGGCCGTGGATTGCCAGGATGCGGATCGTCTCCGGGCCGAGGCCCACTCCCTGAAAAGTCTGTGCGCTCAGTTTGGTCTGGAGCGCATGAAAAAAATCGTGGTCGAATTGGATGCCAAAGGCCGCGCCGGTACCCTGGAAGGGACCGAAGCCCTGGTGGCCCGACTGCCGGAAGAGATCCGACTGGCGGAGGCTGCCCTGCGGAGCTGCCTTTCCTGAACGAATGAGGAGGAGTGGTTGGCAAGATGATCGCCAGTGATGAAACCCGGGAGTTGGGCAAACTTTATCGGCGCGGAGAGGTGATTTTTCGTCAGGGGGAGTTTTCCGACAAGTTCTACATGGTCCGGAATGGGCGGGTGGAGCTGACCCGGGAGACCTCCGCAGGCAAAAGCATGCGGGTGGAAGTGGCGGATGGGGAGATCTTCGGCATTGCCTCGGTATTCACCGTCAATCACGAACGGTTCGCCACCGCCGTGGCCCTGGAAGACTCCCGGATCTTGAGCATCGACGAAAAGATGTTCATCTCCCGATTGCATCAGGATCCTTCGATCGCCTTCCGGCTGATCCGCCATCTCTCCCAGCGGCTTTTCGATCTGGAACATGGCACGAGCGCCCCGGCGGAGTCCAAGGGCAGGAAATCCGCCCGGTCCGGCAAGGGGGAGAAAAAAAGCAGGGAGATGCTGGCCCACCCCTCCCGCCGCTTGCCCAATGTCCATGATTTCAGCGTCGGCTATCACTTTCTCATCGTTGAGGACGAATTGGAGTTCTTTTCGGTGATGCAGGGATGGCTGGCCAATTCGGTGGAGAACCGCAACGATCCGTTGCGGCTGCCGCCCTACAAGTTGACCCATGCCACCAGCTTTGCAGAGGCCGACGCCCTGCTCAAACAGGACAAATACGATCTGATTCTGCTGGATCTGAATCTTGCGGACAGCCATGGTTACGAAGAGACCTTCGTGCGCATGCAGGCCAAGGCGTACGATACCCCGATCATCGTGTTCACGGGCATGGATGACGATCTGCAGGCCATTCAGGCGGTGGAGGATGGCGCCCAGGACTATTTGATCAAGGGGCATGTGAACCGGCGTATGCTTGTGCGTGCCATTCAGCATGCCCTGTCCCGTCACAAAACCCAGAAGGCGGCCATGGATGAACTCGAACCCCAGCCGGAGGAGAACGGCCACAAATACGCCGTGATGCTGCGGGACTGGCTGAACCGCTGCATCGTGCCACAGCATGAGCCGCTGCATTCGTAATCCGGTTCACCGTATCCCGCTGGCTGGCCGGGAGAGCGGACGGGCACTCCTGTTGGGGGTGTTGCTGATGGTGGCGGTCGGCGTCCTGGTGGCGGCTTTGGCCAACGGTGGCGTGGGGGGTGGTCTGGGCGCCTTGTGGGAGCTGATGCGGGGCAGGGGGGATCCGATGTTTGCCCGGGTGGTCTGGGAGTTGCGACTTCCCCGGGCGGGCGGTGCCATGGCGGCTGGGGCCTTGCTGGCCCTCTCGGGCGCGTGGATGCAGATTCTGTTGCGCAATCCCCTGGCCGATCCCTATGTGCTGGGGGTGTCGGGCGGGGCGGCCTGCGGGGCGATTGTCGCCTTGTCCGCCGGGGCTGCGGGAATCGGGGTGGATGGGGGAGCCTGGCTCGGGGCGTTGAGCTCCATGCTGCTGGTCTTTTGGCTGGCGGGTGGTCCGGGACGCTGGGATGGCGGGGCGCGACTGCTGTTGACCGGTGTGGTGGTGGCCTCGGGCTGGGGCGCGGTGGTGAGTTTTCTGTTGTATCTGATGCCGGATGAACGTCTGCGCGGCGCTCTGTTCTGGCTGATGGGTGATCTGAGCCGGGTGGGGGATCCCTGGCCGGCCTGGGGAGTGCTTGGGGGAGTGTGCGTGCTCACCTGGCCTTTGTCCCGCTCCTTGAACCTGCTGGCCATCGGACCGGAACGGGCCGCCACTCTCGGGGTGGCGGTGGGCCGGGTGCGGTGGATGCTCTATCTGCTCTCTTCTCTGGCCGCGGCCTCGGCGGTGGCCTTGGCGGGGAGCATCGGTTTCATTGGTCTGGTGACCCCCCATCTGTTGCGTCTGCTGGGGTGCACCGATCATCGCCTGCTGTTGCCCGCCTCCGCCCTGCTTGGGGGTACCCTGCTGACTTTGGCCGATCTTCTGGCCCGCATCCTCATCGCTCCCAGGCAGATGCCCGCCGGCATTCTCACCGCCCTGCTCGGGGCTCCCCTCTTTTTGTGGCTGATGCAGAGGAGCCGGCGATGACGCCGTTGCTCGCGGTGCAGGGATTGAGCCTGACGGCAGGAACGCGACGCCTCTGCGAGAATCTCCACTGGTCGATTCGGCCCGGCGAGTGCTGGGCCCTGCTCGGACCCAACGGGGCGGGCAAATCCACCCTGTTGCACGCCCTGGCGGGTTTGCGGTCGGTCGATGCGGGGGAAATCCTGCTGCAAGGCCAGCCCATCCCCCAATGGTCCCGGCGCGCTCTGGCCCGTCAGGTGGGCATTCTTTTTCAGGAGCACGCCTACCCTTTTCCGGCCACCGTGCTGGAAATCGTTCTGGCCGGTCGTCATCCCCATGTGCCCTTCTGGTCGCAAGACAGCGCGGAGGATCTGGCCCTGGCCCATGCGGCCCTGCGGGCCACCGGACTGGAGGAGTTGGCCGCGCGGCGGGTGGAAACCCTGTCCGGGGGGGAACGACGCCGCATGGAAGTCGCCACCCTGCTGTTGCAGTCTCCCCGCCTGATCCTGCTGGACGAACCCACCAATCACCTGGATCTCAACCATCAGATCGGACTGATCGCCCTGTGGGTGGAACAGGTCAAAACCCGGGCGGGCGCCTTGATCATGGTGGTGCATGACGTCAATCTGGCGGCCCGTTTCTGTGATCACTTCCTGTTTCTCTTCGGCACCGGAGAGAGTCGGCACGGCCCCCGGGAGGAGATGTTGCAGGGGCCGTTGTTGACTCGTCTGTTCGATCATCCCATGCTGGCGGTGGAGTCCGGGGAGCGCACCTGGTGGGTGCCGGGTTGACGGATTACAGGAAGTTGAAATTTGCTGCTCCGATCTGCTCAAGAGTGGTTTCTTTTCGACAGGATCCGCATTATGCTTTGCCGCGCCTGGGTTGCGCGCCGGTCGAGGGTCCAAGGCTTTGTCGCCACGTTTGAGGGGAGATAGGTATCGTGTTTGATCCGGTCATCATCGAAGAGATCATCACGCTTTGGAAGCCGGATACCCGGGCTTGTGAAGATCCCATCCTGTTCCAGCAGGTCAGAACCATCATGGAAATGGTCTTTCTGGCCGGACTCAAACGCAATGAAGACCGTCCGGTGCGGGTCGGGGTCTCCCTGACCAATCCGGTCCTGTTGCCGGACAAGGGACGCGCCGGAGAGAGTATCGTTTTGCGTCTCACCCCCCGCCTGCCCCTCACGGTGGATACCCTGGTGAAACTGGCCCCCGCTTTCGACCCGGATACCACGGTGCTGGCGGTTTGGGGCACGGAGGAGGATCCCACCGACCTGGAGATATGGTGCGCGATCTTCACTACCCATCGGGGCCGGAACCGCTTCGATCCCTTGCCCCTGGAACAGCCTGCCCCCAACTCTTTGGCCATCATCACAAAAAGAACCGGTTCACTCTCCATCTTTCAGGGAGATGACCTGATCGCCCGCTTCAAGTCGGGTCGGTTCCTGGAACCGGTTCACACTCATTTCACCTCGGGCCTCATGGGATGGCGTTTTCTGGAGGTGGTGAAACACCATCCGGAATTCAAGCAGCTTGGCATGAAATACTGGCATACCTACCGGGATTTCATCGACTACCTGCTCATGGAAACCGACCGGCGCGGCCATGGCGGCATCATTGTCTGGCTGCCATCGGAATTCATCGACTCCGAATCCCACTGCATCATCCCGAAACACCTTCTGGAGGAGAGTCCCGACGGGGCGGCGCTTTTGGGAGAGCTGTGTGACGTGGAACAGCAACAGGAGGTGTTCAGGCAGAGTGTGGCCGAATCCTCCTCCCTGGCCACCATCTGCATCATCGGCGAGACGGTGCTGGAGTGCAAACGCAAGGTGATCGAGCACGCCGAAATGCTTGCCCAGATGACCTGTGTGGATGGGGCGCTGGTCTTGTCGGACCGGTTGCGTCCCATCTCCTTTGGGGCCTTTCTCTCCGCGCCCATCTGGCAGGAACGGGTCATCTACTGGAAAAATAACCGGGCGCAGCATCTGGCCCGGGAGGAACTCTTCTCCCGTTATGGCACCCGCCACAATGCCACGGTCAACTTTGTCGGTCACTATCCCGGCTCAGCCGCCTTCGTCATCTCCCAGGATGGTCCCATCAGCGGCATGACCAAAAAGGATGACGAGGTGATCCACTGGTGGCCCGACTGTCTGGGAAAATATTGATGCATAATGGGCCGGTATATGTATGCCGGTCCATGAATAGTCCTCTCTGTGGGCTGTCTGCCCCGGCCCATTTTTTTCCTTGACCCCGCTCGCAACCCCCCTCTATTGTCCCATCCACACCATAAGGTTCCCCCCTTGATCGGGGGGTGAAACGGGAAGACCGGTGAGGATCCTTGCGATCCCAGCCCGGCGCTGCCCCCGC
Source organism: Magnetococcales bacterium (assembly GCA_015232245.1). GTDB lineage: Bacteria > Pseudomonadota > Magnetococcia > Magnetococcales > Magnetaquicoccaceae > Magnetaquiglobus. The sequence goes on from JADGAB010000051.1 coordinate 12,514, forward strand.
AACGGTGATCGAGTCAAGGCGAAATGTGCTTTTTGCAAGCCACTGCCCAACAGGGTGGGAAGGCGTTTTCGCCGATTTCTTCAGGAGTTCGCCTCCTGCAAAGGGATCCCTCGTCAGCCCGGAGACCGGCCTTGTGGTCGAAATCAAGTCGCGTCGCGCGGGGCGACGGCTTGGGGATCGTCGTGCTTTCGAGTGCCGATTAAAGACGGTTTTCCTGGCCGGATGTGGGCTGTTTGTTGGCCTTGCGTGGACGTACCAATCGACCCAGCCTGCGCGGGAGAGCGCAGGTGACAGCGAAACGCGAGGCCCGTCATGCATCGTCCGTCATCTTTCACCCTGTTGTCCCTGTTGCTCCCCATCCTGCCGGCGGTCGCCGGAGAAACCCCGTCACAGCCCGATGTCACCCTGGAGGAGACCGTGGTCACCGCCACCCGTTTCCCGGTGCAGAGGAACATGGTTCCGGCCCATGTGACCACCATTGGTCGGGAGGAGATCCGGGAGAGCGGCGCGGCGTCTGTTCCGGAGCTGCTGCGCCTGCAGACCGGCATTCACGTCATGGACATGACCGGCAATGGTCGCAACCATGTGGTGGATCTGCGGGGATTTGGCGAAAGCGCATCCACCAATACCCTGGTTTTGGTGGATGGCCGACGCATCAATCAGGCGGATCTGGGAGGGGTGGACTGGTTGCAGATTCCTCTGGAGCGGATCGAACGGATCGAAATCCTGCGGGGCGGCTCCGGTGGGGTGCTTTACGGGGATAACGCCTCGGGCGGTGTGGTGAACATCATCACCCGGACCGGAACGGAAAAACCGGTGGTGGAGATCAAGGCCCAGGGGGGCAGCCATGGCGCCGCCGCCACCCATCTGTCCGTGGAAGGCAAAACCGGGTCCCTTTCCTATGCCCTGACCGGCGGCCTGCGCAGCGAGGACGGCTACCGGGACAACAGCGACAATGATTTGCGCAATGCGGGTCTCTCCTTGCGTTTCCAGCCCACGGAATCCTTTGGAATCCGGTTTGCCACGGGTTATCAGCATGATACCACCGGTCTGCCCTCCGCCTTGAAGGAGAGCGATTTTGCCAAAGGGATGACGCGTACCGCCACGGTCACCCCGGATGACAAGACCAAAACCACGGACTCTTTTTTCCACCTCACCCCGGAGTTGCGCTTCAACGGCGCAGACCGCTTCAGTCTGGATCTCTCCTGGCGGGATCGGGAGGCGGAGACCTTTTCCAACTTCACCGGCGGACAGTTCACCGGAGAGACCGCAACCCATGTCTGGTCCATCTCGCCCCGGGTGCAACTGCATCGCTCCTGGGACAAAATTGCCGATCATCTGACCTTCGGGGGGGATCTGCACACCGATCAGGAAAAAATCCGCAACGATTCCCTCTTTTTCGGCGTGCGCACTCAGGGGGACTTCTCGTTGCGTAAAGCCAACCGGGGGGCCTATCTGCATAACGAGATTCACCTGCCGGAACGCTGGATTCTCACCCAGGGGGGACGGCTGGATCGGGCGGAGTTCTATTTTCTGCCCAGCACTCCGGAGCGGGTCGTCATGGACAGCCAGGCGTATGCCTTCGGGGTGCGCCACGATTTGAACGATACCAATCATCTTTATGTCAATCTCTCCCGGAGTTTCCGCTATCCTTTGCTGGACGAGCAGTACAGCTTTTTTACCAATACGGTCAACACCGCCCTGAAATCCCAGCGTTCCCTGGAATATCAACTGGGTTGGCAGCGGGAGTTCTCTCCGACCCTGACCGGTGAGCTCTCCTTGTTCCGGGTTGCCACCCGGGATGAGATCTTTTTTGATATCCTCTCCTTCAACAATGCCAACCTGGATGGCCAGGTCCAACGGGATGGGGTGGAACTGGAGCTTAAAAAACAGTTCGAGCACTTCTCCCTGACCGGTCACACCACCTGGACCAAAGCCGAAATCCGTACCGGCTCCTTTGACGGCAAGGCCTTTCCCGGGGTGCCGACCTTCAAGAGCGGAGCCACGTTGAAGGTGTTTCCCACCGAGGCGATGACCTGGGAGTTGACCGGACGTTATGTGGGAACCAGGCCGTTCATCAGTGATTTTGGCAACAGTTTCGGCGAGCAGGCCAGTTATGTGGTGTTGGATACCGGGTTGCGTTATCAGTGGTCCAAGGTGACGGGTTGGATCGATGTCACCAATCTCACCGGGCGGGAGTATGCGGAATATGGGGTGCTGGGAGGTTTTCCCACGGAGCGGGCCTGGTTCCCGTCCGCTGAACGACGTTTCATGGTGGGGGCTTCCGCGCGGTTTTAAACCGCACCCATTTCGGGATGCGTTGTTTTACTTACAGGGCTGGACTTTAGACTCGCACCCCTCCTGCCCAAGATCGTTGGATTCATGGAGAGCGTGGGATGCAAGCGGGAACTGATTGATTTTGGACTGTGTTGTGTAAGCTGGAAGCTCAACTGGTCAGTAGGAGGCCGTTTTGGGGCATGAATTTCCGGGACTTTGAGTCCCACCAGTCGCGAACCCGGATGTGGGAGAAACATCTTTGGAGACCGGTTCTCACCAAACCGGCAGTAACGGTTCGGTTGACGCGCCAAGGGGTGAGGTTGGCAAGTTGTCTGACCTGATCTCCACCCAAGATGGTCAAAAGTTGTGGAAGTGCATGAGTCCCCCGAAAGAACCTCGCGCGCGTCTCAAGCCTGCTGACCGTCCGGCGACTCTTTTTGGGCGGATTTTAGCCAAAAGAGCGCGTCATGGACCAAACAGG
>JADGAB010000052.1 GCA_015232245.1 Magnetococcales bacterium
GAGGAGATTATCCAGCTTTTCCAGGAGTTGGATGGCATCGGTCTGGGCACGCTGGAGAGCTATGGCCATTTCCGTTTTCTGCCGGGCCTGACATCCTTCCTGGCCGCGGAACTCACCCCGGAGGCGTTGGCCCAGGCCCGGGCCGCCTGGTTTGACGGCATGGTGGGGTTGGCTGGTTTTTTGTATCAACAGAGGTCCAAAGATAGCCAGTTGTCCAGCACCCTCACCCTGCTGGAACTTCCCAACCTCCTGGCGGCCCTGGAGCAGGGGGAGGAGAGGCTGTCACCGGAAGGTGCCGTGGCGTTTGCCGCGGGCTTGGAGCAATTGCTGGCCGACCTGGGTCGCCCGGCGGCCCTCGCAAGAGCCGTGGAGGCCCGCACCCGGGCCGCGGCCAGGGTGCCGGCGTGGGGAAAAGCCCGATTTGAGGCCGAGCGACTGACGGTGAAGCGGCTGTTGGCTGCGGGCAATCTCCCCGAGGCGCATGAGAAAGCCCAAAGGCTTTTGCGCCAGTGCCAGACCGGGGGAGATTATCCGGGAGCCGATCATGATCTGGCCATGGCGCATACTCTGCTTGGGCAGGTTCTGCGCGCCGCCGGTCAGGCGGGTGAGGCGCTGGAGTGTCAGGTGGCAGCCCGGCGTCTGTTTGCCAACCTGGGGGGAGAGAATGGCCAGCGCATGGCCAGTTCAGCCCTGGCCAGGCAGGGGGACTGTCTGCGTGCCTTGGGGCGGTTGGATGAGGCGGCAGCGGACTATGAGCAGGCGATTGTGGAGTTCAGGGAATTGCAGGATGACCGGGGCATTGCGGCTGGGCAGAACCAACTGGGGACGGTGCGCATGTTGCAGAGGCGATATCCGGAGGCGCTGCAGGCGCATGAAGAGGCGCGGAAGATTTTCACCATCTTGAATGAACCGCGCTCTGTGGCGAGTGCCTGGCATCAGACGGGCATGGTTTTGTGGAGAGCCGGGCAATATGCGGAGGCGGAAAAGGCGTACAAAGCCTCCCTGGCCATAAGAGTGCAGGAAAAAGACCGTGCCAACGAAGCGTCCAGCCTGAATGAACTGGGCATTCTGTTTGAAGCCATGGGTCGCCTGGAGGATGGGGTGCGCTGTTGTCGTCAGGCGGCGGATATTTGTGTGGCATTGCCGGATTTGGCCAAAGAGGGGCGGGTGCGCAGCAATCTGGCCAATGCCCTGATCCAACTGCGGAGATTCGATGAAGCCCGTGCGGAGGTGATGCGGGCCATTGCGTGTAATGGTTCCTTTGGACACGCCGTCGAGCCATGGAAGACCTGGCATATTCTCAACAAGCTGGAACAGGCCACCGGAAACCCGGCTGCCGCGACATCGGCCCGGGAGAAGGCCAAAAGCGCATTTCTTGCCTATCGCCGGGCTGGGGGGGAGAATCACGAGGGGGGTGGACGATGGTGTGCCATGACCTTGCAAGCCATCCAGGCCGGGGCCGGGGCGCAGATGGCGGCGGCACTGGCAGAACCGGCCACCAGTCCGGATGTGCCGGTTGAAGCCAAACCCCTGATTGCCGCCTTGCAAAAGATCCTGACCGGTGCCCGGGATCCGGCCCTGGCGGAGGATCCGGCGTTGTTTTTCATGGACGCCTGTGAACTCACCCTGCTTTTGGAGGCGTTGGGGTGAGTGGCTGGTTGGACATGAACTCCACATAGAGAAAATCCGAGCGCAGCGTGTGGGTGAGGAACCATTCGGAGAGAAAGAAATTCAGGTCCACGATGAAAAAGATGCTGCGCTCCTCGGTCAGCTTGCCCGCCAGCTCCTTGAGCCGGGACAAAAGGCGCTGATGCTCCCGGGTGTGGATGGAGAGTTTGGGATAGCCGATCTTTTGCATCCACCCCTCCTCCTCCTTGAAATGGTAACGGCAATAGGCGAACAGAAACTCCATCGCCCCGTCGATCTCTTGCCAATCCTTGTCCGTGGGTTTGCGGATGGAGAGCTTTTCCGTCAGGACGCTGAAATGGAGAATCCGGTTCAGCAGTTCCTGATGCTGCTTGTCGATCCGTTCCAGACCGGTCATGCGCAACCGGGCCCGCAGGGAGTCCCGGAAGGCGGCCAGCTGGCTTTTTTGACTCCCGTCCACCGTCGGACCCGGGTTTTTCAAGGCCGGCGGGGTGTGCAGCTCGGAGGAGGCCAGACCGCTACGCTCCCCACGGGAGTAACGGGCATAGGCCATGTCCATTTGATTGATGTGCTGAAACAGCCAGCCCACCACCAGATGCAACAGATCGATCACATAGGAGACCGACTCCTGCCAGATGCGGTTTTCCAGTGACAACACCGACCTGACAAACACCCGGTGGGCCTCCTGATGGGCCGCGAAGCCGGGGAACTGCATCTTTTGCATGAACCCCTCCTCTTCCTGGAAGTGGCGGGTGGCATAATTTTTCAATTCGTCCAGTGTGGCCCGCAACGAGGTGTGGGACTCCTGGGTGGGGGCATCCTTTTGCAACCGCTTCACCTCGGCATACAACAATACCATGATCTCCACCAGCCGCTTGTGCTGGGCGTGCAGAAGCGGAATGGAGACATCCCGCAGCCGGGCATGCATGTTGGCGCGGAAATCCTCGATGCTGAACTCACGTTGAAAGCCCTCGGTGGTGGATTGCGTTCCGGAAAAGGTCATGCGCGCCTCTTGAATCCATGAAGGGTGGTTGGCTGGGAGCGTGCCGGAGAGGATCCGGACGGAGATTATCACTGAAAATCATGCCTCTTGTCTACGAAAATGATCATGACATCCCCGCCCCGACACAGCCCGCAATGCTGACTTCCTGAAATTTTTTTTCAGCATGGCTATTCAATATGCTGAAGCCATGGTATGCTTATCGAAGGTCATGTAGACCTGCTCAAATTCGCAAGACTCAAACAAGGAGATTATACATGAAAAAGGGTGTTCTGGCCATCGCGATGGCCTTGGGTTTGCTTGGCGCGGTTCCCACCGTGGATGCGGCTGAAAAAGTGTCTGACACCGGAATTCGTACCGAGCAGGGCAACGGCACCATGATCATGGCCGCCGCCGTCGCCGATGATCGTGCCACCACCGCCGACAAAACCACCAAAAAAGCCACCAAGAAGAAAGCCAAAAAGAAAAAGAAACCTGCCGCCAAACGTGTTGATCCCACCACCATGCCCAAATAATATCCCTGGGGTCGATTCACGGCATCGCCGCTTCCATGGATACTCCGTGGAAGCGCGTTGTCGTGCGTGCCTGATCCTGTCACCTGTCACTCGGATCAAGGAGACCGATTGATGAAAAAGAGTTTGTTGGCTGTTGCTTTGTTGTTGGGTCTGGCCTCGGCGGGTTCCGCTTCCGCCGCGGAGCTCTCCACCGTCGATGTCGCCATGTCCAAGCCGTTGATCCTGGCCTCGGCGGATACCTCGTTGGTCCAGTCCGTGCTGGATGAGGATCAGTCCACCGTGCTCGACAAGGCGAAAAAGAAGAAAAAGAAGAAAAAAGCCAAGAAATCCAAAAAGAAGAATGTCGGAGCCAATGATTTCGGCGCCGGTGCCGGTTCCACCAGTCAGTGGGATACTGCCCGCTGAGCAGCGTACCTTCCCTTTTATTGGATTTCGACGCTCGGCTCGTGTGAGGCTGTGTTGGTTCAAGACCCGCCGCACACGTGGCCGGTGCAATAAAAAACGCCCGGACTTTTCATGTCCGGGCGTTTTTTTTATGCTGGCAGAGGCTCCAGGGGGATATCTCCCCTGGAGCCCGCAAACGCGACTTACGCCCCGCCTGCCTCGGCATAGTTGGGGATTTCGTGGAAGTTCAGATATTTGTAGACATTGGCGGATTTCGGGGTCACCCGCTCCTCGATGGTCTTCATGTACTCTTCCACCGTGGGCAGACGCCCAAGCTGGGAGGCGATGGCCGCCACTTCCGCAGACGACAGGAACACCTTGGAGCCGTTGCCCATGCGGTTGTTGAAGTTGCGGGTCGAGGTGGAAACCACCGTGGTGTTGTCCCGTACCCGGGCCTGGTTGCCCATGCACAACGAACAACCGGGAATCTCCATCCGGGCGCCGGATTTGCCAAAGGTGCTGTAGGTGCCCTCGGCGATCAGTTGCCGCTCGTCCATGCGGGTCGGCGGCGACAGCCATAACCGTCCCGGCACCTGGGGCTGATTCTCGAGAATCTTGGCCGCGGCGCGGAAATGGCCGATGTTGGTCATGCAGGATCCAATGAACACCTCGTCCACCGGAGTGTTCGCCACGCTCGACAACAGCTTCACATCATCCGGATCGTTCGGGCAGGCCAGAATCGGTTCCTTGATCTCGTTGAGATCGATCTCCACCACGGCGGCATATTCCGCGTCCCGATCCGGCTGCAACAGGGTGGGATTCTCCAGCCAGGCTTCCATGGCGGCAATCCGCTTGCTGATGGCGGCGGTGGATTTGTACCCCTGATTGAGCATGTTTTTCAACAAGGTCACGTTGGAACGGATGTACTCGATGACCGGTTCCTTGTTCAACAGCACGGCGCAGGCGGCGGCGGAACGCTCCGCGGAGGCGTCGGTCAACTCGAAGGCCTGCTCCACTTTGAGATCCGGCAAACCTTCGATCTCCAGGATCCGGCCACTGAAGATGTTCTTCTTCCCCGCCTTCTCCACGGTCAACAGCCCTTTTTGAATGGCCACGTAGGGAATCGCGTTGACCAGATCACGCAAGGTCACGCCGGGCTGCATTTTTCCGGTGAAACGGACCAGTACCGATTCCGGCATCACCAGGGGCATGGCCCCCGTGGCCGCGGCAAAAGCCACCAGACCGGATCCCGCCGGAAAGGAGATGCCAATGGGAAAACGGGTATGCGAATCACCCCCCGTGCCCACGGTATCCGGCATGCACATGCGGTTCAACCAGGAGTGGATGATCCCATCCCCGGGACGCAACGCCACACCGCCCCGCTCCTCGAAGAAACCGGGCAGGGTCTTGTGGGTCTGCACATCCACCGACTTGGGATAGGCCGCCGTGTGACAGAAGGATTGAATCACGAAATCCGCCGAGAAACCAAGACAGGCCAACTCCTTGATCTCGTCCCGGGTCATGGGGCCGGTGGTGTCCTGGGATCCCACCGTGGTCATGGTGGGTTCGCAATATTCGCCGGGACGCACCCCGGTCTTGCCCACCGCCTTGCCGACCATCTTTTGGGCCAGGGTGTACCCCTTGCCGGTATCCGAGGGATTCTCGGGAGAGAGAAACATGGTGGTGGGAGGCATGCCCAGCACTTCCCGGGCCTTGGCCGTCAGCTTGCGACCCACGATCAGATTGACACGTCCCCCGGCGCGCACTTCGTCCGGCAGGGTGTCGGGCTTGACCGCGAAACGGCTCACCACCGCCCCATCCCGGCTGATGGTCCCTTCCCGGGTGTTGATCGTCACCACGTCGCCATTCTTCAGGGCGCTGACGTCGCACTGGATCGGCAGCATGCCCGAATCCTCGGCGGTGTTGAAGAAAATCGGAGCAATCGTCGCGCCGATCACCACACCCCCGGTCCGCTTGGCCGGAACATAAGGAATGTCTTCGCCAATGTGCCAGATCAGGGAGTTGGCCGCCGACTTGCGCGATGAACCCGTGCCCACCACATCCCCCAGATAGGCCAGGGGATGACCTTGCCGCTTCAGACGGATGATCTCCTCCAGGGAGCCCGGCTGACGGGTTCCCAGCATCGACAAAGCGTGCACCGGCACGTCCGGTCGGCTCCACGCCTCCGAGGCCGGGGAGAGATCGTCGGTGTTGGTCTCGCCCGCCACCTGGAACAAGGTCACGGTCACCTCTTCCGGCATGGAAGGCCGGGAGGTGAACCAGGTGCCATCGGCCCAGTTCTGCAACACCTGTTTGGCGTTGGCATTGCTCTTGGCCTTGGTGGCCACGGTTTCGAAGGCATCGTAGATCATCAGGGTGCTCGACAACGCCGACACCGCCTCGTCGGCCAGTTCCGCATCGTCCAGCAGCCGGATCAACGGCATGACATTGAATCCGCCGATCATGGTGCCCAGCAACTGCGCGGCCTCTTTGCGGCTGATCACCCCGCAGGAGAGTTTCCCCTGAGCAATACCATCCAGAAATTCGGCCTTGACCTTGGCCGCGTCATCCACACCCGGCGGAACTTGATTTGCCAGGAGGTTTTTCAGAAATTCCGCTTCGCCCGCCGGCGGATTCTGCAACATCGCGGTAACTTGCGCGGTCTGCTGGGCGTTCAAAGGCAGGGGGGGAACACCTTGCTTGGCACGTTCCTCGACATGTTGACGATAGGCTTCGAGCATGGAATTGATTCTCCTTCATTGATGTACGGGAGCATTTCTCTCGATTTTGTATCGCGTCCGAATTGACGCATCTTTCAACCATAATCCAGTTAAAGCATCGTTGGCAAGTCATCACGTTTCTTGCCAGGGATTTCCACCGTCGCTTTTCTCATCGATAATGCCGTATACTTGCATGACATGGAGACCGTTTGTCCGTCTGATTCTTCCATCCGCCCTGCCGGGAATCCGCCATGAGCCAGTCACGCACTACCATTACCGGGATTCACGATTTGCTGGGAGAGGGGGGACGTCTCGACTATCCCGCCCTGCGGCGCCTGGCCGAGGAGTGCCCGGAACAGCATTTCATCCGTCTGTTGGGCCATTGGGTTCTGGCCGGGGATCGGGTGGTCCGGGGGCGCATCACCCCTTCGGCCAGCGACGCCATCGAGACCGTCCGCTTCGAACCCGGACAAAGGGAACCGCTCACGTCCTCACTCCCCGGCAATCTGGCCGAGGTGATCTATGTCTTTCATAAACCCACCCGGGACGAGGATGGCATGCGCTCCTTCACCCTGGGGCGGGTCGATGACAATGATTTCGTCATGCCGGACTACGCTGTCTCCCGGACCCAGGCGGTGATTCATGTCTTCAAGGGCACCCGTTTCCGCATCCGTTCCCTGGGAGGATCGAATCCGGTTCTGGTCAACAACCGTCCGGTGGAACGGGATGTGGTGATGCGGGAAGGGGATGTGGTCTCCTTTGGCCGGTTCCGTTTTCTGCTGCTGGCTCCCAGCGCGCTGTATCTCCGCTTGAAAGGGATCAAACCCCAACTGCGCATCCGGCAGTTGATCAACGCCCTCGGTCAGGCGGATTACAAGGCCCTCAAGGAGTATGCCGACAAACACGACGAGGAGATCTTCGCCCAACTGATGCGTTATCCCAGTCTGGTGGGTTCCGGGGTGTTTCGGGGCTATTCCAGCCGGGTGGTCGGTTCCGACCCGGAGGCCACCCATGGCTTTCTGCCCGATGTGAGCGCCGGTCCCGAGGCGGTGCCCGTCAGGGTGTTGGGCCGTTCCATCTATCCGTTGATCCGTCCGGAACGCCTGGAAGAAAACGGCGAAGAGTACCTGACCATTGGCCGGGCCGTGGAAAATGATCTGATGATGGGCGATGACGCCATCTCCAACTTTCACGCCCGCATCCGTTTCGGCGCGGCGGGCGAGTATTTTATTGGCGATCTGCACTCCACCAACGGGGTATTCGTCCGTGGCCGGGAGCTGGGCCGTCAGGAACAGGAACTGTTCGACCGGGATCGGGTGAAGATCGGACGCCACGAATTCACCCTGATGTTTCCGAGTACCTTGTACCAACATCTGACAGGAGGTGGAAATGATTGAACGGGCAAAAAATCTGCGGGCCAGGGTGGGACGCATGGGGTGGATGTTGCTCTGCGTCGTGCTGTTGCAGGGCGGCGGGGTTGCCTGGACCGCCGAGACTCCGGCCCCGGAGCCCTTGAAAGCGCTGGTCTACAAATCCCCCCTGTGCGGCTGCTGCACCGGGTATGTGGAGTTTCTCAAAAGCCAGGGGTATCAGGTCGAGGTGGAGAATGTCCCGGACATGACCCCGATCAAACAATCCCTTGGCGTGCCCCGGGAGATGGAGTCCTGTCACACCACCCGTATCGGCGGATATGTGGTGGAAGGTCATGTTCCCCTGAAAACCTTGCAGCGGTTGTTGCAGGAAAAACCCGCCATCCCCGGCATCGCCCTGCCCGGCATGCCCACCGGCGTGCCCGGCATGCCCGGACCCAAGGAAAAATTGACTATTATGACCCTGGAAAACCCGCCCAGGGTGTATGCGGTGGAGGAGTAGCATGCGGCAGAATTGTTTTATGACAAGCAAAAAACTTGGGTGGTGCCTTACGTTAACCTAACCATGCTCTGATCCGTCTGTTATTGAAAGAATGATGCGTGACACCAATGCTTTGAATGATGCACCATATGAAGATCTTGGATTCTCAATGGGAAAAATGAAGATGACGCATTAGATTGAAGTTTTTTAATGCAGCATTTTCAATAGTTGTTATCTAAAATATAACCAAATCATTGTTAAAGATGATTATCGGCTTCGTGATGCACAAACTCTTAATTCGTTCCCGGACTCATCCGAGTGTGGCGAATGAGGTTGCGGGATGACTCAATCCTATCACTCCTGATCGGATATGGCCAGATACATGAAGGCATCACCAAACAGCCGCTTGCACACCATGCCTCTCTGTTATATTTTATTGACAGGTTTCTAGGGCGTGTTGACATGTGGTGTCAGCGGTCTTCAGACAAGGCGCAACGCCCCGAGCAGCGCAGCATACACGTCAGTATGTGAGCAGCGGAGGGGCGTTGCAACGCGGTATCAAGACCGATGGCGTCACATGTCAACACGCCCTGGCGCTTATGGGGCTTCTCCCCTGGACCCAACCAGGGGGATAAATCCCCATTGGACCCCTATCAATAAAACAATGCATCCCGGAACGGGTGCGATTCAGTGAACCGAATGGTCCGTCTATTTCTGCTGCTGGCATGGCTCTGTCTCCTCCCCTGGAACGCGACCGCCGATGACGTTGATGAGTGCCTCCGGTGTCACGGCGGCGACCGGGACATCATGGCCACTGCGGACAATCCCACGCCTCTGCGGTCTGTCCCCCGGGAGCGGTACGCACAGGGTGTCCATGGCCGGATGGCCTGTCGGTCGTGTCATGTCGCCATCGCCAGCCTGCAACCCCCCCATCAGCCGGGCAAGGCGGAGAAGCTCGACTGCGCCGCCTGCCACCAACAGCGCCAGCAGTCCGGCGAGGCGCAGGTCCGGCGCAATATCGAACGCTATCGGCAGTCGTTTCACGCCCGCCCCAATCCGGACGATCCCTCCATCCCCAACGCCACCTGTCACGAATGTCACGACACCCACGTTTTTCAACTCCCCGCCGACAAACGCAGTCCGGCCTACGCGGCGTGGCGCCAGACCATTCCCTCCCTGTGCGGCGTCTGCCATGACGACCAGTTGGAACGCTACAACGCATCGATCCACGGGGTCGCTCTGTTGCAACGCAACAATTTTCTGGCGCCGACCTGCACCGATTGTCACACCACCCACGATATCACCGGCAGCCACATTCCGGCCTTTCTGCTGGACTCCCCGAAAAGCTGCGGACAGGCATGCCATCCCCGCAATCTGGCCAGCTATCTCCGTTTCTATCACGGACAGGCCACGCAACTCGGCCACACCGACGCAGCCAAATGTTTCCATTGTCATGACAGCCATCGAATTCTGGCCGTCAAGGACCCCGCATCGACGGTCCATCCCGCCAACCGCCTGAAGAGCTGTCAGAAGTGCCACGATGGCCGGAAACGTCCATTGGCCACCGCCGGTTTTGCCTCCTTTACCCCCCACGCCCAGCCGGATGATGCCGAACGCCATCCGCAACTGTGGCTGGTCGCCCGTCTCATCCGCGGCCTGCTGTGGGGCGTGATGATCTTTTTCCTGACCCACTCGGCTCTCTGGTTCTACCGGGAGTGGCGGGAGGGTCGCGACCGGCCTGACGCCCCCGCAGAGTTGCCAATGCGCCACGTGATCCGGTTTTCTCCTGTCTGGCGGCTGGCCCATCTGCTCTTCGTCCTGTCGGTGATGGCGCTCATTCTGACCGGCATGACCCTCCTTGACGCCCATGCCCCCTGGGCGCCGCTGGTGGCCCGCTGGCTGGGCGGTCCCCACCTCCTGGGATCGATCCACCGGGCCGCCGCCCTGGTGATGGTCTCCATCTTCCTGTTTCATCTGCTCCTGCTGCTTCCCAGGCTGGTCCGGGACCGGCGTTTCGCCTGGTTCGGACCGGACTCCCTGCTGCCCAACCGGCAGGATCTCCGCGATTGCCGCGACATGTTCCTCTGGTTCTTCGGCAAAGGGGAGAAGCCGCGCTTCGACCGCTGGACCTACTACGAAAAGTTCGATTACTGGGCGGTTTTCTGGGGAATGGCCCTGATCGGCGGCAGCGGTGCGATATTGGCCTGGCCCCAGGTGGCGGGGGAGCATTTCGAGGGGTGGATCTTCAATGTCGCCCTGCTTTTGCATGGCGAAGAGGCCTTTCTGGCGGTGGTCTTCCTGTTCACCATCCATTTTTTCAACAACCATTTCCGTCCGGAGAAGCTACCCCCTCCGGAGATCGTCATCTTCACCGGCACTCAGACCCTGGAGGCGTTGCAGCGCGACCATCCCGCCCACATCGACCGCCTGAAGGCCAGCGGGGAACTGGAGAGGCTGACCGTCCCATCCCCCTCCCCCCTGCGGGTGCGCGGCGCCAAAGTGCTGGGTCTGTTGCTCATTCTTGTGGGCCTGGGGCTGCTGGGCTTGACCTTGCACGGTGCCGTCACGGCTCCCCGGCCCGCTTTGACCATCGTCACGCCCCTGTCCCTGCCAGAAACCCCAGACGAAAAGACAAAATCCATGGATCGAGGCGTCTGAAATGTGCCGATCCTTGTGTGAGAATCTGACCAAAACCGGAACCCGGAGATCCTCCGGTCATTCCTCGCAAATTTTCCGGACTCTGCCTGCGCAACCGGCATCCCATATATCCCGCATCACAGTTGCAACGGCACGGAGCTGTGCACCCAGTGGGCCAGACCGGTCTGGAGACAATCCCGGCACACCTTCTGGGCCAGTTTGCGGGCGTTGATCTCCTCCAGGGTCAGATCGAAAACCGATCCGAAGGTATAATCCTCATGTCCCCGGGGGAGCACGCAGCAGGTGAGGAGGTTGCACTCCTCGTCCAACGTCAGATAGTCGAACTCCGGACAGTGGTAATCCGCCGGGGTGGAGGCGACCAGCCCATCCACATAGAACAGCAGCAGATCCTTGGAAAGCCGGGTCAGGGTTGGGTTGTCCAGTTCGTTTTTCAGATAGGCCAGGGCCTGGTTGAAATTGGCGATATAGGCCATGGTGGGTTCGAAGATCACCGGACGTCCGGCAAAATAGGCGCTCGCCTGCTTGAGCTCATGAATGTTGAACTGATAGGTGTGAAAGCGGATCTGCACCCGCCGCTTGAATCCCGCCATGGCCAGCTTGACAATGGCGTCGTCGATGTTTTTCAGGATCTTTTCGAACTGGAACCCGTGAATCTTGTCATAGGATGCCTGACTGAAGCCGGGCATGGAGATGAGAAACTGTTCCAGATTCACCATGGAACCCGGTTCCGGCTGAATGGGCAGGGAACCGTTGCTGCTCAACAGGAAATGCAGGTCCCGCCGGTTCAGGATCGCCAGAATCTCGTTGAATTGCGGATGCAGGGTGGGTTCGCCCCAGTTGTAAAGACAGATGAGGGAGTCGGGTCCGATGGCGCCGAGCTTCAGGAGGTGATCGAGCACCCGGGCAAAGCGTTCCGGCTCCAGAAACCGTTTGGTCTGGCTGGCCCGGGCCAACGCGCCGGTATGACACCAGGGACACTTGGCATTGCAACTGCCGGAGATTTCAAACGTGAGCAATTTGAACATCGATCCGCACCTTTGAGTCTGTAAAGATGACGACTGATCCCTTGCCAAGGTCACAATAACCTCTTCAAAGACAAGATATGACCCCAGGCGGGGGCAAAAGTCAAAGAACAAACGCGCCCGGGAGGGGTGCGGATCAGGGGGTCTGTTTCTTCCGGGTAAATCCCGCAGGCATGATCAGGAAACCCTTCAACCTCGTCCGCTCCTTCCGGTGTGCGTTCATCGGCGCAAAAAGAGCGCCAGGTCGTTGTCCGCCTTGTGGATGTGGTCGATCAGCCAGCTCTTGAGCATGGCGTTGAGTTCATAGGGCACCGAGGCATCCTCCTGGACCAGCTTCTGGCGGATGGCGTGCACCTGGGAGATCAACGACTGATGGGCCCGCTTGTGGGACGCCATGGCCGGATAACCGTGCAGCTGCATGAGCCGCTCCTCATGATGAAAATGCCAGATGGTGTAGTCGATCAGACCATTGAAGTGGACGGCGATCCGGTCCGGGGCTTCGAACCGGTCCATGGCCCCATGCAGTTGATTCATGATCTCCACCAGTTTGCGATGATCGTCGTCGATGGCGCCGTATCCCACCAGCAGGGCATCATCCAGTACAAAAAAGCCTGTGTTTTTCTCTCCTGTTCCGCTCTGCTTCCCGGCGGGCGCGCCATCCACGTCATGGTCAACACCCAACCCGATCAGAAAATCCGCAAAGCGCTTGTCATCCCCATGGATGTGGCGGGTCAACCACGCCTGCAACATCCGCAACAGATGTTCCCGCGCCTCCGCCGGGTTCTGGGCCAGACTCTCGATGATCTCCCCCACCTCCCCGATCAGCCGGGCATGGGCCTGCTGATGGGCCTCCCGCTCCCCGTAGTGATAGGTCTCCATCAGGCGCTCCTCATGGCGGAAGTGCCATTTGGTGTACAACACCAGCTCCTCGATGTGCACCATCACCGCGGTACCGTTCTGATCCGCCTCCATGGCCTGCTTGAGTTTGTCCACGATCCGGTAGAGCCGGCGATGATCGTCGTCGATCAGCCTGCAATCCAGCATCGGAAAGGCGCTCACCTCCTGGGATCGCTGTTCCGCGATGCCGTCGGTCTCCCGTCGCACCCGGAAACCCAGCACGGAAACATCGTCCCGACGCTCCCCCTCTCCCTGCCATGCCGCCAGCGCCTGACGGATCTGGCCGAGCTGCGTCTGCATGGGCATGGCGGCGAATCCGGCCAGCAGGGTCTGGAAACGCTTCACCCCGAAGCCGCATCCCCGCTCTCCTCCCACCTGATCGATCAGCCCGTCCGAGGTCATGTAGAAGCTCTCCCGACCGGTCAGTTCGATCTCCTGGTTGACCAGCCGGATGTTGTACGGGGTGTTCCGATACCCCAGACCCGCCCTGGTCCCCTTGATCCGCTCCATTCCCCCCGGACGCACCACGAACAGATCGAAACTGGCCCCGGCAAAGATCAACGTTTTCCTCTGGTCATCCAGATAGCAGGCCCCCACCTCGATGCCGTCGTTGGACCCCTCATCCGACTTGCGGTCCTGACCCAGCGAGGTTTGAATCAGTTGATGCATGCGCTGCAACAGAAAAGCCGGATCCCCGGGCGGGGTCTCCAGATAGGCCTGATCCAGGGCGCCGTTGGCAATCAGCGTCATGAAGGCGCCGGGAATGCCGTGTCCCGTGCAATCCCCCAGCAGCACCAGGGAACCGGCCCCCCAGTGGCGATGCCAGTAGATGTCCCCGCCGATCACATCCCGGGGATCCCACAAAATGAAAAGTTCGCTGAAAACCCCCTCGAAAGCCTTTTCAGGCGGGAGAATGGATCGCTGAATCCGCGAAGCGTAACGGATGGAGTCGTGAATCTGCTGGATGGCGTCATCCCGCTGACTGAGCATGGTCTGCAACAAGGTGCCACTTTTGGCATTATCGACCATGGCCCGCTGCAACGCCATCTGCAGGCTCTTGCCCGCGTCGATATCCACGTGCACGCCGCTGAAACGCACCGGCCTGCCCTGTCGGTCCCGCAGCAGCACCCGGCCCACGCTCAATACCCATCTCCACGCCTCTCCGGCCCCCGGCATGCGCAACTCCATGCGGAACAGGGGAGTTTCGCCTTTCAGATGACTTTGCAACTCCTGCCAGGCCGGTTCCCGGTCCTCGGGATGGAGCAGTTGTCGCCAGCGATCCAGGCCCTGGGGCAGCATCCGCCACCCTCCGGCCATCTCTCCGGTGGTCTCCGGGGCCAGACCGTGCATCCGGGCCCAGATCGGACTGACCCGCAGGGTGTCGGAGGCGATCTCCAGCTCCCACAAACCCAGTTCCGCCCCTTGCAGGGCGTTTTCCAGCCGGGATTCCATCAGGCGGTTCTCTTCCCTGGCAATCCGGTTGCGCCGGACGATCAACAGGCTCAACCCCACCAGCAGCACCAGAAAAAAGACCCCGCAGCCGATCCCCGCGGCCTGTCCCCCGGGAATCCAATCGGTGGCGTCCTCGGCCAGCACCAGGCGCCACGCGCCCCAGGGATCTTTCCAGTCCACCACCCCGGCGCGGAATTCATGGGGCAAGCCGTTCCACAGGAACCGGTTCCCCTCCAGGGAAAACGGCAGAGGCCGAAGCTGCGCGCCGATTTTCAGATTGCCGTAGCGTTCCACCCCCTTGCCTTGGGTGAGCCGTTCCGCCAGCGCCGGATCGTAGGCAAAAAGCCACTCGGGACGGTTGGTGGCGAACACCACCCCTTCCGGGGTCAAAAGCAGGGCCGGACCGCCCCATTGGGCCAGATGGCGTTCCACCTCCTCCAGACCGATCTTGATCACCACCACGCCGATGACCGGGGCTTGACGCCTCGGTTCGGCGTATACCGGGGCGGCGTGATAGAGTCCCCGGGCGTCCGAATTGGTCCCCACCGCGGCATGAATGTTGGACCGACCCGCCATGGCCTGGGTGAAATAGGGTCGAAAGGCGAGATTCCTGCCGGTTCCGGAGCGTCCCTGGGCCGTATGATAGGCCACCACCACGCCGTGGCCATCGATGACGAAGGCGTTTTCCGCGCCGAACTCCGCCACAATGGTGCGCAGCACTTCCAGGGTTTCCGGGGCGTCCGGGGGCATCTTTCCCAGGGCGCTTGCGCGGATGGCGCCACTGGCAAGGCCGAGAAGCTCCGCCGTGCCCATGGTCCGGCCCCGCAGGGTGAGCTGTTGCAATCCCTGGCCGGAACGCTGCGTGGCCTCTTCGAGCATCTCCCGGTGTTCGGCGGAGACCCGGCCTGCATGGAAGTGCATGACCCCCCAGGCGATTCCCACAGCCAGCAACAGGGTGAGCAATCCGAAAACGGCAGAGGGCAGCATGCCAGGAGCGCGGGTGGCGATCGTGTTCATTAGTGTGCGGCATCCGTCCGGTGTGTGGTGAGAGATCAACTGAAACCTTTTTGGGGTGCGTTTTTATTGACA
>JADGAB010000053.1 GCA_015232245.1 Magnetococcales bacterium
CATCGACATAAACCGGGCTGATCTCCATGGCGTAAACCCGGCGTCCCGTCTGCTCTCCGGCCATGATATCGAATTCATCCCGGAGTTCTTCGGCCGCATCCGTAATGTGGCCGAACCACTCGGAAAGATCGGAGGTCGTATAAAGACGGCACAGATCGAGATAGCCGGGCCTGTACCCGAACCAGCGTCCCATCTGCATGAGGGTGTCGTACATGCGGGATGCGCGGAGAAAATAGCTCACACACAATCCCTCCAGGGTCAGTCCTCTGGCCAACTTGTCGCCGCCGATCGCGATCACCTTGAGGCCAGCACCCTTGTATTCGGAATAGTCCAGGGCATCCTTTGCTGTCCCGTTGATCATTTTGACCTGAATGTCCGACACCACATCAGGCAGATGAGAGACGACTTCTTTCCAGTCGGGCATTTCTTCTGGCACCAGATCCGGGCAGGTCTTGCCGAGGTGACGGGATGTCGGCAGGAAATCCCTGTCCCACAGCGCTTTCAGGTTCGCAAGTGCCTGCTCATGACCTATGCTGCGGGTGAGCCTTTGGCGAAGATGACGGACCTGTTGTTCGACCTGGAGATAAACATGTCGCTGCACCGAGTTGAAGCGGGTTACATGAACCAGCATGGATGCATGATCGTTTTCCTGCCCGCGCAGTTTCCGTACCGCACATGCCAGCAGAAAAGCGTCAATGGCTTCGCCAAGTGAGGGAGGGAGGGCATCCGCGCCATTGAAAAGCGGGACGTGTCCGTTCTTGTGTCTGGGCGGCATCCAACCATCGAGGTCGTTCTCGGCTGAGTGATCGTTGATGCCGCGCACGAGATCAATGCCGCCATCACGCCCATCCTCGCTTTTTTGTCCGAACAACATCGCGGGACCGATATAATTGGAAGGTGCGGCCAGATTGATGATGAATGCGGACGGGAACAGGTCCAGCCCTTCCTCGCGGGTTTCGCCCCTTTCGTGAATGAAGATGTTTGCAAACGGCGTCGCCGTGTATCCCACATAGGCTGATTTGGCGAATGAATGCAGGATGCTCCGAACGAGACG
The DNA here is from genome assembly GCA_015232245.1 of Magnetococcales bacterium. Taxonomy (GTDB): domain Bacteria; phylum Pseudomonadota; class Magnetococcia; order Magnetococcales; family Magnetaquicoccaceae; genus Magnetaquiglobus. The sequence continues at coordinate 1,055 of JADGAB010000053.1, forward strand.
ATTGATGGCCGTCGGCTGGTGTTCCTCATCAGGCCTGCCGTCTGCATTGAAAATCTGCTCCCCCGTATCAACGCTGGCATGGTCAGCCTCGTCATCGATCACGAGCAGGGGGAGATTGGTGACGACCCTCCGACCACTCTCCTGGTCGTGAAAGTCGGCCACATGGTTCCGGATCCACCTGAAAAGCCGCTCAAGAACTGTCTTGTTCTTTTTGACCACGAACAGCCACGGTCTCTGCTCTGGCGAGATTCCCAGGTTTTTGGCCACGCTCGTGGTAAAATCCCCCTTGTTCGTGCGATTGGTCGCAAAATTGGGGCGGATGCCGGGATCCCTGTCGATCTCACCGACGCCGATTATCTGGATGTCGCCCTGAACAGGCTTGGTCTCGTATCCGAGAAAGCCCTCATCGAGGCGCATCTGAGTTTGTGAGCGGAGGTTGTTGTGAAGGCCGGCAAGAACAATCACGATCTTGTATCCGGCATCTGCGGCCTTGCAGATGAGACCCGTGTAATGCCCGGTCTTGCCGGACTGCACATGTCCCACCACAAGACCACGCCGGTCCCACACGCCTGCACGCAGGGGATCTTCCAGAAGACCAAGTACCGTATCCGTGGACTGATCCAGGCCATCGATCGCCTTGAAGGAAAGTGTGCGTTCCAGCCACTCGCCATAACGCTGCCAGTACCTCCACTCCCGCTTCCGCGATGCAACGAGCCAGGCTTCATGCCCATCATTGCTTGTAAGCATGGTATCCTGGCCAATCCAAAGACTGAACCGGCGGATCAGTTCGTCTGTAACGTAATCCCTGTTGAGGCCCTCGCCCCACCTTGGGTTCATTTTCAACACCATATCCATCTTTTCCGCAATGACAGCGGGAGTGATGGACAACCTGTCCACTTCGTCAAGCAGGAGTTCCTGGACAAACTTGACCACCTTTTGTTGGGTATCCGTGGCTTTGCCATTCATGGTCGCACCTCTTTGACGGTTGAGGTCTCGTCCGGCAGTGCGGCCACGAGATCCGGATAATTCTGAAAGGGTTCCGTATGCAGAAGGCGTTCCCTGGCCAATGCGGGACTCAATCCCTTCCTGACAACCATGTTCTGGAACATGACATCAAGAATGGCCTTGATTTCACCGGGCGGGTCTCCGGCAAACCCGGTGCGCGGTGTTTCCCGACCCTCGGTGGTATCAAGCCAGATTCTCTGCACAGGGATCGTTTCCTCAAGTATGCGCAGCATGGTCTTGATCTGAGGCATCAACGGCCCTGCCTCTTCGAGAACCGTTCTGACTGCAGGGTGTGCAGGATCAATCCGGTAACGCATGCCACCCTGGAAATGCTCGGCACGCCACACCTCCACGACCGGCTGTTTGTCGCCAAGACGAACAGTCTTGCCCCGGTGTGCAAAGACGCGCCGGGCGCGGGATCGGGTATCCTCGGCAAGCCGGATCAATTCCAGACGAACCTGGACAGGGGGTCTTGCAATCGACTTGCGAATATCGATTTTCCAGTCCGCATCAGCCGAGTTGGGGATGTCCAGTCTGATTCGTGCCAAACGGTACGCCTCCTCCTTGGTCCAGGAACGCCCCGATCCCAGGCCCAGCCAGCTTCCGGCCACCAGCAGCCGCCGGTTGCGATACACATAAAAACCCTGTTGCGCGGTCCAGCCATCCGGGCCAGCTGCGACATCGTGTTCATTCTGGCTTAAACGATCCTTGTGCGGCAGGACATGTCCCTGCACCTCGACCTTGCCGCCGGGTGTTTTCAGCAGGACCAGTGGTGATGTCCATGTCGCCGGATGGCGGGAGAGGAATGGATCCCATGGCGCAATGGGCCTGCCGTTCAGGCGGATCTGCAACCCGGGATTTTGTCCTTCCAGGTAGCGGTGAAAGACCATCGCCAAGTGGTGCTCGACGGCATCAACAAGGTCAAGAAAATTCTGCTCCGAAAAACCGGGCGCGACAATGCGATCAAGCCGCTCCCACAGGACCAGTGTTCCCGCTTCGACAGTCGCAAGAGGGGCCAGGAGTTCGCGAGAGGTCTCATTCGGTCCCTCAAGCAGGTGCCATCCATCATCGGCGCTCGCGGCCAGGAAATCCAGATCCCAGCACAGGCAGCCAGGATTCCCACCCTTCTGTTTGCTGGCGACCGTCAGACACCGGCATTGCGAGAAGGATGCGGTCTTCAAACCGATGCCGAAGCGTCCCAGATCGGTCGCAGTCCTGCTGTCGAGAGGACTTTTTTCGCCAAGACGCATGGCCCGATCCAGTTCGACATCACCCATGCCGCAACCATCATCCAGAATCAAAATACGGCTGTCTGGCCCTCTCCAGTCGAATCTCAAATCAACCATCCGCGCACCTGCGGCAATGCTGTTGTCAATGATGTCGGCGATGGCAGTGGCAGTGGAGTAGCCTAGTCCTCTCAGAGCCTCGATCATCGCACAGGCTTTTGGAGGGGCATGGCGGGAGTCCCTGTTCGTGTGCATCATGATCATGACCTCAGGTTTTCCAGATAAAAGGGCATTTTTCGGGAAGTGCCGGGGTGTCGCAACCGGCGCAGAGCCTTGGCTTCAATCTGGCGGATACGCTCTCGGGTCAAGTTGACCTGCTGACCGACATCTTCCAGGGTGTGGGCGTTGTGCATGTCAATCCCGAAACGCATGAACAACACTTTTTCTTCTTGATGCGGCAATGTTTTCAGAATCCGTGATGTGATCTCATGAACATTGGATCTGCTCGCCATGTCCAAAGGCGAGAGTATTGACCCGTTTTCCATGATGTTTTCCAGGCAGAATTTTTCGTCTTCGTTTGTCAAACACTCCAGAGACACCATTTCCTCAGTCGCCATGCTCTGGATCCGGCGCACCTTCTCCAATGGCAGTTCCATGCGTTCGGCAATCTCTTCCGGTATCGGTTCACATCCCATCTCCCGGGTCAACAGTTGACTGATCTGCTCATGCCTGTTGATTGTTTCAATCATATGCACCGGAACCCGAATGATACGTGCCTGATCCGCTATTGCTCTTGTAATGGATTGCCGGATCCACCAGGTCGCATAGGTCGAGAATTTCGCACCATATGCCGGGTCAAAACGATCAACAGCCTTGAGCAGGCCGATGTTCCCTTCCTGGATCAGGTCCATGTACGGCAACTGGCTGCGGTATCTCCAGGCGATCGACAACACAAGCCTCAAGTTGAATTTTGCAAACCTTGTTTTTGCCGATTGCATGCGATTGAGGCTTTGCATCAGGATGTTGCGGGTTTCACTGTCCAGGCTGTCATGTCCGACAGTGCTCCAGAACCGCTCCACAAACTCACTTGAAAGACCAAGTGCGAGTATCTCGTCCCTCAACCTGACGTCAGCGACCGATTTTTTGGCAGACGACCAGGGTTCGGCCATTCTTGTGCAGAGGTTCCGAATGGTGACAATCCTGCCCATGATCTCGGATGGAATATCCGGCGGAAGCAGGCCGCAAGAACGGGTTGCACCGTCGATGCAATCATCGGCTTCGGCTTTGTTTTCTGCCTCATCTTCATCAATGACCTCCCCCTGTCCGGTCAGCTCCGGATCTTCCCCGCTTTCTGGAATGCCTCCACCACCGATGATCGACCGGATTGAAATTTCACCTTTTTCTGCGCAATCCAGCCGGTTCAGGAATTCAGACATCGCAACGGGTGATCGGGGAATGATCGCGCAGGCATCCCTGGTGCCAGCAAGGATTTCATGGACCAGGTCAATTTCTTCTTCCCGCGTCAGCAGCTTTTTGGGACCAACATCCTTGATGTACAATTCCTGGGGATCGTTGATGCGGGACTGCAGATCGGCAAGGAAGGCAACTGCCTCGTCTGCCACGGGATCGTCCCTGTCCTCGAACAGTTCATTCTCCTCGACTTTTTCTGCTGGTGGCAGGGAAGGTGCAAAAAGGTCAGGGGCATCTTCCACCAGAATGCCCATGTCTCCCAGGACAACACGGAGAGCATTCAGGAAATCGACATCTGGCGATTCCTGATCTTCAGCATCCGCAGGCACCGCATCAACCAATTGTTTTTCCGTCACCCATCCGTTGTGAATCCCGACCAGAATCAGGTTCCTGGCCGCAATTTGCCATGCTGCATCCTTCTCCGATCTTCTTCGTCTCCTGGATGCCAACAATTCCGGCAAGTCAATGTCAATGTCAGACCAGTCCGCATCGGTATCGACCGGGATGTGACGGGAAATCCGTTGCTGGATCTCTCCGGCGATTGCAAGGCAGAAGGGATCGCCTGGGGGCGCGGGCGACTCTGTCTGCTCCTCCCACTCCGAGAAATCAAAATCATCCCCGTCAAAAGAGGCATTTGAAGGTTCGTCATCAGAGAAAGTGCCGTCTGCTGGTGCAGTCGAACGGTCAGATACCATGAACCCCGCAATCGCGACATCCTCCGCAGCCGGATCATCCCGTGCAGGCAGAAGATGCAACTTCAGAATGGCATCAACCTCGCCATGACCTTGCCGGACCGCCGCCGAAAGCGCATCATTCCCGTCATCATCCCGACAGGCAGGATCGGCACCAGCCTCCAGCAGAACCCGGCAGACCTCGGTGTGTCCCTTTCCGGCAGCCAGAATGAGTGGGGTCTTTCCCTTGCCATCCGTGGCGTTGACGTCGGCTCCGCGCTGCAGATAAAACATTACGGTTGCCTTCACCCCCGTGATGGCGGCCATCTTGAACAACAGAGGCAGGGTGTTCCGTGAAGATGAGGGCTGTCTGCTCATCAAATCCACGCCTTCAAGATGCAGCACGACTTGATAAAATGGAGGAGGATCGGAAGGAATGGCATGCCGAGCTGATCGGCAATGGGCATGAGAGATCTTCCTCCCCTGATGGATTCCATCAGGGCGGATGCAGGAGGGGAAACCAGCTCGAACTCGGGTTGATCGTTCATGACAACCGCCAAAACAATCCACAAGGATGCATCAACATTAATGATCACAATACAATACACCGATCATATCGGTCAAACATTGTCCTCCGCAACGACCACGGATGATTTGTCATCGCCCGCAGCCAAACGGCGTCACAAGGGGGACATCATGTCGCCCGAAAAGCGCAGTGCCGTGATGTCGCGGATTCGTGGCAAGCATACAGGAATCGAAGAGATTGTTGCAGGTTTGCTTTCCGAAGCAGGCATGGAATTTGATCGGCATGCCGGTGATCTGCCGGGTCGTCCTGATTTCGTGTTCAGGGATGCCAAAGTGGTTGTTTTTGTCGATGGGGATTTCTGGCACGGGTGGCGATTCCCCCTTTGGCAGGACAAGCTGTCCGAGAAGTGGGAAGCAAAAATCGGCGCAACCAGAAGCCGTGATCAGCGGAACCACCGGAAATTGAGACGCATGGGGTGGAAGGTTGTGCGGTTGTGGGAGCATCAAATCGAAAAGGATCCAGCCATGTGCATCAAAAAAGTGTTGCCTGTCATCTCCGAAGGTCTTTCCGGCCAGAGAGACAATCCAGTACAACGTGATGATGAGACATGAGCGCCTGGCTTTTCGGCAATAACCTGGTATGATGCCGGACATGAACATTCGAGTGCTTGATCTATTCTGTGGCGGGGGGGGAAGCAGCTGGGGCGCGCACAAGGCGGGTGCCAGGATTGTGTGCGGCGTTGATGCATGGGATGTTGCCATCAAGACCTACCAGGACAATTTCCCGGGGGCAAAGGCTGTCCAGGAACGTCTGACGCCGGATTTTGATCCGGCACAGCTCGGTGATCTTGGCCGGATTGACATGATCCTGGCATCCCCCGAATGCACCAGCCATACATGCGCCAGAGGCAAGCGGGAACGTTGCGATGACAGTCGGAACACGGCCTTTCTGGTGCTGAAATTTATCGATCATTTTGAACCGCGCTGGGTGGTCATCGAGAATGTTGTCCACATGAAACAGTGGGAAAGATACGATGAATTCATCACCGAACTGCGCAAACGGGGATTCAAGATCAAGGAGCAAACTCAGGACGCGGCATGGTTTGGCGTACCCCAAAACCGACGGCGTCTTTTTATCGTCTGCGATCGAAATGGCGATATCCCTGCGATCACCCCGGCTGAAGGGACAATAAAACTGACGGCGGGAGACATCCTGGACACTTGCAGAACCTGGAAACGTGGCCCCCTGGACAATGGAAAGCGCGCCCTCCCGACCCTTGAACGGGCAAGACGGGCCATCGATGCACTGGGGGAAGGCAAACCGTTTCTGATTGTTTATTATGGCAGCGACGCTGCTGGTGGATGGCAACCACTGGATCGCCCCATCAGAACACTGACCACCCTGGATCGCTTCGGATTGGTGGAATGGGACAACGACATCCCGACCCTGAGAATGCTGCAGGTTCCCGAGTTGCGCCGGGCCATGGGGTTTTCTGACGATTTTCGGATGCAGCAGGGCTGCCGACGGGATCAAATCAAGGTGCTTGGGAACGGCGTCTGTCCTCCAGTCATGGCATCCATTGTCAGACAAATCACCTCAGAATTCCGAGGCCAATGTATTGTTCCACGATCGATTGCACACCATGATATCCCTGCAATTGCCAACGGTCGTGAGATCAGGTCGTTGGTGGCAATGCCATAATGCATCCTGCCTCTGTCAAACGGTCATCCGACCCCATTGTCGGACTTTTTGGCGATGGAGCATTGCTTTCCTCTGGACACTGAGGTGACTTTCCGCACTGGCCATTGCCATCCAGAAAGAGACCTGGATACAATTTGTGTCGTTTATAACCATAGCCTTTCTGCTGGCACAGGTCTGAAAAGTGGCAGCACCAAGTTTCATATTGTCGGTATATATTGACATGTACCGACAATATGAAATATCCTTGAGGGCATGGAAAACAACAGCCAAACAATCATCAATCTCGCCCGCACCCACGGGATCATTCGACCGCGCGATCTGAACGTCCTGGGTTTGCCTCGGGTGGCACTCTCGCGACTGGTTCGACGTGGAGAACTTGCCCTGGTCGGGCGGGGTCTTTATGCAATCCCTGATCGGACGGTATCCGAGCACGGTACCCTGGCCGAAGTTGCGCGCAGGCACCCCCAGGGGATTGTCTGTCTGCTGTCCGCCCTGCAATTCCATGATCTCACCACGCACGCACCTTTTGAAGTCTGGCTGGCCATTCCCAACAAGGCACGCGCCCCACGGATGGCGTATCCACCGCTCCGGATCGTTCGATTTTCAGGCGATGCACTGACCGAGGGCGTTCAGGAACACTTGGTTGACTGCGTGCCCGTGCGCGTAACCAGTGTCGTCAAAACCGTGGCTGACTGCTTCAAATACCGCAACAAGATCGGGTTGGACGTTGCTATCGAGGCACTGCAAGCATCCTGGAAAGAGAAACGGTTCACCATGGACGAGCTTTGGCATGCTGCTGCCGTTTGCCGGGTCGCCAATGTCATGCGCCCCTATATGGAGAGCCTGACATGAACATGGCGGCATCAGTACGCGCCAGGCTGGCAAACCATGCGCGGGAGTCGAGACAGGATTTCAATTTCGTCCTCACCCGCTATGCCATCGAGCGTCTGCTCTACCGCATCAGCATTTCGGAACATGCCCACCAGTTCATATTGAAGGGGGCACTGCTCTTCGACCTGTGGTTCGACATCCCCCACCGCCCGACCAGAGATGCGGATTTCCTCGGTTTCGGGTCATCCGATCTGCCGCACATCACGGATACCTTCCGGAAGATCTGCATGGTCGAGGCACCGGACGGCATGAAGTTTCTGCCCGACTCGGTGCGCCCAGAAGAGATCCGCAAGGATGCCAATTACGCAGGTGTGCGCGTCACCCTGATTGGGATGCTCGACAACGCCCGTTGCCCACTCCAGATTGACATCGGATTCGGAGACGCCGTGACCCCTGCACCTGAGAATGTCGAGTACCCGGTGATTCTGCCTGGGTTCGATGCACCAAGGTTGCGGGTCTATCCCCGCCACACTGTTGTGGCAGAAAAAACCGAGGCATTGACCTCTTTGGGGATCGCCAACAGTCGCATGAAAGATTATTTCGACCTCTGGGTGCTGGCACAGCACACCGAGTTTGAAGGCGAAATTATCCGCCAGGCCATCCGGGAAACTTTCGACCGCCGCCAGACACGTTTGCCGGATCAGCCTCCCACCGGTCTCACCCAGGCGTTCGCGCAAGACCGGCAAAAACAGACGCAGTGGCAGGCATTCTTGCGCAAGCACAGGTTGGACGCGCCATCACTGGACAAGATTGTGTCGGCACTCGCCGACTTCCTGATGCCGGTTATTCAGGCCGCCAGTGCCGGAACATCCTTTCCTGCCAAGTGGGGAGCGGGAGGGCCTTGGGTCTGGGGAGATCAAAGAGAATCATCTCCGTCGTCCCTTTGATTGTCAGTTCCCCTTCAGGAATTCAAACCGGACGCTGTGCAGGCCCAGCAGAGATGGTCTGGAAATCGGTGAAATTTTCTGCAAATATCCATGGCTCCAAAATGGGAGTCGAACCCGCATCCGATTTGCGCCTCAGACGCGCCGGAGAAAATTCGCTGACCACAAAAAAGCTGTTGCGGAACAATCTGGTTCGTCGTATGGTAGAGCAATTGGCAACCAAGAAGTTTTTGAACTTTACTCCGTGCTGCACCGCAATACGACATGGAGAATTGGTTTGACGGCGCATCACTTGCTCCACCAATAAAATCAAACAGTTAAGGCCACTATTCAAAGTGGCCTTTTTTGTTCCAGCAATCAAATAGCAATCACGTGATCTTGACCATTGCCGGTGATCTGGACCCAGGGCCCCGACCATGCCGGTGATCTGGACCCGGGCCGGCGATCTGGACCCAGGGCCCCGACCATGCCGATGATCCTGATCCAGGCCCCGACCAGGCCGGCGATCTGGATCTGGGCGGTTGACATTCCAGGCATCCGGATTGGGTGGAACCCTTGATCCTTTGCCCGCATCTGCTCACCGTGCGAACCGCCCCAATTCCCGCACATCGTTCAATTTCCGGTTCACCGCAATCCCATCCTTCATCATGGCCATATTCCTCGCATGAGCCTGCAACGACTCCATGACAGTCTGGACCGTGATCCCATACCGCGGATGGTGCCGGTTGAACTCCAGAAACGCCGCCTTCGCCCGTTCCCGTCCAGTCTCGTCCTTGTTCCGGAACGCCTCACCAAATTGATTCAGAAGCTCTCTGCGGCGCTCGGTGATGAATTTTTCAGCTTCCTTGGTCACGTTGTTGGCGGCATACCGCTCTGCGACAGATGACGGGGTGAAGCCGATGGCCACGGCCAGCAGCTCGGCGCTGGACAGTTGATCTTCCATCACCCGCGCACCCTTCATGGTCAGTACGCCACCATCGGCGATATACCGGCCCGACTTCACCACATCCCGGAACGCCTTGGGCAGAACCATTTCCAGGGCGCGTTCCTTGTGGCCATCCCCGGCCACCTTGGCAGCGTTGTAAAGCTGGAAGATATACCCGACCGTTGGGCCAAGCATCTGTGAGATGTCATGGGCGAAAGCGTCCGCCCCTTCCATGCTCCGGTCGGAAGATTTCCAGAACAGGTCGCTCACCCCCACCCGGTGCGCGAGGTCAATGCCGGTCAGACGCATGGGGCCATGGGCGATCAGCTCTCCCGGCAGCTTGCCGATATTGTCCGCCAACAGATTGCGCATCCAGGCTTCGGCGTCATAGGGTTCATCATCGGAACCGAATGCGGAGGCCACAGCGTTCATGATCATGGGAACCACCCACACCAAAGGCACCCCGGCCACCCCGGCCCCAATGAAATGGGTCAACAACAAGCCGGCCAGGGCATGTCTGGCCTCCTTTCTTGCCTCCGGGGATTCTCCCTTGACGCTTTGATAGACCTCCCGCGCGAAGGTGTAGGCCGTGTTTTGCCCGAACTGTTTGAACTGCGTCACCACCCGCGCCACATTGCCTTGCATGAATCTCGGTCGGTTGCCAAACGAGTAATCAAAATGGGTTTTGTAGGTCAAACGATCCGCTTCGTTTACGGCATCCTCCTTGGACATCCCTTGGTTGCGCGCCAGGCGGTAGACAGTCAATGCGGTGGCTTCCCGGTTGGTCCGTTCGGCGACATGGAAGAACCATCCGGCCATTTTCATGAATTTGGCGACCGGTCCTGACAACGGGTTCATGCCCGAGTCATGGGCAATCCCGGCCAAATCATGCGCCATGGTGACATCGATCGCGCCTCTCTCGACCAGCGTTTTCAGCATGGCCCGTTCCTCGTCCGACAGGGAGTGCTTTTTGTCGGTCAGGGCGAATCCGTCTTTGGGGTTGGATCCATATTCCCGCAAGACTCCCGCGAACTCCCTGGAGGTGGCGGCGAAACCATATCTGGCGCCGATGATGGGCAGGGCCACCATTGGCGTCTGCAGCAGATTCACCAACCCTGCCGCCGGGGAGAACCCCAGATAGAGCACGAATCCGACGGCATTCAGACGGTTCGTCCATACGGACCCGGGAGGATTCATGAGCAATTTATGCCGGGCGAGCATCTCATTGAGCACTTGAGATGCTTTCACCTGGTTTTCCGGGGCCACCCTGTCAACACCTTCCAGGCGTTCGACGCCTTTGATGCGCACCGTGTTTCCGCCGGGGAGCTGTCTCTCTTTCATCACGGAGCGTCGCCCGGCCACCTCTTCGGCCATGCGGTCCAGGGATTCCTGCAGCTTGTAGGCGTATTTCAGCCGGGCGGTCTGCCGGGCGGAATGGAACATGTGTTGCGCAAAGCCCCGCAGGGCATTGTTCGACCATCCGGCGATCCTGCTGCGGTGAATGAACCGCCGCCGCACGGAGAATGCGGGCAGGGTTTGCAAATAGGTCTGCCAGATCTCGTCCTTCATGGCTTCTCTGGCCTGTTTGGCTTCCGGGCTTTCGCGTACGCTTTTGGCATCGAACACGCTGCCATCCACGATCTTGATCACATCCTTGACGAACTGGGGGGCCGTCTCTTTCTGTTCCTCCGAGAATTCTCCCTTGTACCCCCTTTCGATCCGGGTGTATCCCTCCTTCCGCAATGCCTGCTCCAGTTGCGTTTGCGCATACGAGGTCTCTTCCATGGAAAAGACCGGATCCAGGCCGGGACCGGTGGCATAAACCGTGTAGCGCCCGAACCGGCTCAAGGGGAAGTATGGGCCTCGACTGACCATGGCCTTTTCGAATTTGAGGCGCAGGGTGGCAATCAACCTTTCGGCTTCCTTGGTGGAAAATGCGCCGGAGAGTTCCGCAGCTTTGCGGATCCGCTCTTCCAGGGCGTTGCGCTCTTCCTTATAACGATCCTGGTACATGTCCCTGGACTGCTGGTAAACCCTCTTGGCATCTTCACTCAGATTGTCGTAGAGCAGAAGCGCCTTTTCCGCCTCCTGCGCACGTTGCCGTTCGAAGGCGACCTGTGCTTTGTGCTTGTGGTAAGCCTGCTCAAGACGGTCGAAGGTCTTTTTGTCCGCAGCGTCCAGTTTTCCGATCTGGTGTCCGTTTTTGAAGGCATGCATTTTTTGTTGGCTGGCCCGCTTTCCGGAGACTGCGGCAGCCCTGAATTTGAGTTTGGTTTCCCCATCCAGGGCGTTGTATTGGGACATCCCGGCCTGCAATGCATCGGTCCGCTCCTGTGCCGAGTTGAACTGTGGAGGATTGGCAATGCTTTGGATTTGGGAGAGTCTGTCCAGGATGGACTTTTCGTCCAATCCCATGTTCAGGTAAATGGCCACGGTGTCCACCAGTCCCTGACTGGTCAAGGTTTTGGTGCTGTTCTGAACAGCCTTGTTCAGGGTGTCGAAATCCTCTTTTTCCGCCGGGGTCAGGTTGGCCATGTCATGGCCGTTCCGGAACGCTTGCCGCGCGCGATCACTCGCGGTGTGGCTCATTTCGGCAAGTTGCAGATCATGGGGGGAGAATTTTCCATCCGGGTGGAATTCCCACACGGTGGCCGCATGCATCACTTCGGCCAGATTGCGCGCGTCCTCCCGTGACAGGTTGCCCCAATCTTCCGCCACCTGGGCCGCCTCTTGCGTTTTCTTGCTGACATAGGCCCCCATTTCCTGCACATCTTTGTCATAAGCATTCAACGCCTTGCCTTGATTGGGAAACAGCCCGGAATAGACCTCAACCAACTGCCGTCTCCCCATGGTCCCCGCCATCAACGGTCTGACCTGCTGTACGGTATCCCGGACATCCTGGATGGTCGGGCGTCTCCAGAACTTCATCTCCGCTGTGTGGTTTCCTTCTCCCGCCTGTCGTTTCCCGACCTCGCCGGATGCAATCGAACCGAACACGTCTGTGGCGTTGCGGAAGCCGAGTCCATGCAGCCAGTTGCCCATCGCCTCGAAGAACCCTCGGGTACGCGAGACTGCCTGTTCGATGAACCCCCTGGGGGAAGCGGCATCCATCCATTCGGAGAACCGGTCCGCGATGGCCTCCTCGATGCGCGCTTCATGGGACAGTTCCGGGTAGCGTTCGGCAATGCTGTTCATCAGGGTGGTGTTGGCCTCCACATGGCGACGCAAGGTGGTCCATTCATGCAGGCGCATCACCCCCAGATCCCGCAGGGCGTGGATGATTTCGTGGTTCAAGGCCGCCATCGGGTTGCCATGATCGGTGGCGATTTCGATCATGCGGTTGAAATAGGTGGCCACCGCGCCAGCCCGTTGGGCATCCCCCCGCAACAGATCGGTCAGCTTGACGGCAATCTTGTCGTCAAGACCGAACCTGGCCAGGTGCTCGACAAGGGATTGTCTGGCTTTGTCGGTCAGCAGGGTGGAGGGGGTGGTGTTGGCGGGTCTGGACTGTTTCACCTCCCCATCAAAAAACCCGCCAGAGGCGGGTTTGGTTGCATCGTTGGCTGGGGTTGATTCCGGTGGTGGTTCAGCCTGGGTGGTCTCCTCCTCCTGTTTTTCCGGATGGGCGGTTAGATCCTCTTCCAGGGCCTTGACCTGACGTTGGAGGGTATCAATCCGTTCCTGCCCGGTGAAGGGTGCACCGACCCGTTTTTCGTATCCTGCCAATTCATCCCGGGCTTCCTGGATGCGATCCCTGGCCTTGGCCAACTCCTGATCGATGGCGCGGAGGTGATGCTCGATGCCTTGCATGATCCCGGTGCTTGTGGTGCCGCTATGGACGCGCCAATCCGTTTCTCCGACGTTGCGCCTCAACTGCACCCGTTTGACCGCATATTCGCCTGTGCTGTCCTTGCGACGCTCGATATCGATGTGCAGATCGAATCCGCCGATCTCTCCGATCTTGCGGTTGCCGCTCTTGTCATCCGGCGCGGACTCCAGGGAGTGCAGGATCATCTCCCCGGCATCGGTACGCCTGGTGATGGTTTTTTCGTTGATGATGGCCTGGAATTTCTCTCCCGACACATCCACCCGTTGGGCCAGATCTTTTTCGATCAGGGGAATGCGTTCTTCCAGGGTGTCGATTTCCCTGGAAAGGGCGTGGATGTTTTCCCGGACACGCGCCTGATCCTTGGCGTGGGAAATTCTCTTGCGTTTGGCGTCGCTCAACTCCTGCTTCAGGGTAACCAACCGCAACACGCGATCATCGGTCACGGTCATGCCGCTGGCCTGCTCGTACATGCTGGCCTCGCCCAGGTCTTCCATCTCCCGCAGGTTCGGGTCTCCCCGGAAGAACTCCTCGATGAACCGGGCCTTTTTGCCCATCATTTTCCACATGGTGGCGTCATAGGTGCCCTTCACCGAATAGTCATGCACTTCGACCGCGCGATTGAAGTTCCCCTGGCGCACGATCCGACCGACCCGTTGTTCGTCCGCCGCCGGATACCACTGGGGGTCTGCGTTGTGGATCGCATACAGGCGATCCTGGATATTGGTGCCGGTGCCCAGTTTGGCGGTGGAGCCGATCAGAATGCGCACCTCGCCTGTCTTGGCCTTGGCGAAGAGTTTCTGTTTTTCGGCATGGCTCTTGTAGTCGTTGATGAGGGCGATCTGGTTTCTGGGCACCCCCATGCGGACCAGTTCACGGACCATCCAGCCGTAGGCGTGAAATCCGTTGAGCGGATTCACCCCCTGATCGGCGAAAACGATTTGGGTGGCCGGGCCGCGCCCCTTGGATTGGCCGGTCTTCGGGTCGAAGAACTCGTGGTGTTTGGTCTTGCCG
>JADGAB010000054.1 GCA_015232245.1 Magnetococcales bacterium
TAATCCCCCTGGACCCCTATCAAGTAAAACCACCTGGGGAGGAATCCCCCCGACACCCGCTTTTTTTCAAAAGTTGACCTCCCGCAGTTCCAGGGGCTTTACCTCAACCCGGGATGAAAATCCCCGCGCTCCGGATGGCCTTCACCAACTCCATCGTGGACTGCTCCATCACCCGGATGGCCTCTTCGTATTTGCCGCTCTTGCCCAACTCATCCGCCTGACGGCGCAACTCCGCGGCCTTGGCGACAAACTCCTTCACCCGGGGGTCCGCGGCCTTGTCGCTGTCTTTGAGCAGCATGCCGATGAGCATCTTGTGGGTGTCGTTGCGATCCACCTCGTAATCGAACTCCTCATGCTTGTTGGCAAAATGGAGAGTGCGCACCAGGGTGTCGCCACGACGCAGATGTTCGATGCCGGTCTTGGCCGTGACATAGGCTTTGTCCAGCAGGGTGCGGGCCTTCTCCTGATCCCCTTTGGCCATCAAATCCTGGGACTGTCCGACCATGGTTTTCACCTGTCGGCTCGACTCCCCCGCCTGGGAGGAGGATTTCTCCCGACCAATCCGGTCAAGCGCATCGGTCAGCACCCGCACGCTTTCCAGACGCCGCTTGTAATCCTCTTCCTGTTTGTTCCGTTTCGACGCTCCCCCGTCCGCATCCTTGATCGCGGCGAACATCTTCTGGGTGGCCTGACTGAGTTTGTCGGAAGCAGCCTGCATATCTCCCTTGTCAATCAACACCTTGGCGTCATCCCGCAGGGAACGGGCCTGGTCCCGCAGGGCCACGGCCTCGGGACGACCGCTCGAGGAGACCTTCTTGGCCCCGGAGGAGACCTCCACCAGGGTGTTGACCGTATCCCAGCGGCGTTTCACCTGCTCCCGATCCGTGCCCCAGCGGGAAGCCTTGGGATCCGTGGTTTTGTTAAGCCCCCCGCCCGCCGGAGCCGCCCCCTCCCGAGAAGGAGATGTGCCGCCTTCGGTGCCGGAAAACCCCTCGGACTGAAAACCGAACAGAGAAGCCAAAGCAAGCGCGGCGATCAGAATTCGATTGTTTCTTGTCATCTTTCTACTCCCATCAGGGGAAGACGATACCCGCCATCATCATGGCCTGGCTCAAATTGTCGTTGGCGCTCTCCATGGTGCGGATCGCCTCCTTGAAGTTCCCGGCAGCGGCCTGTTTTTCCGCCTCGCGATGCATTGCGCGGCTCTTTTCCTGACGCTCCTGGATGATGCGCCGCCCATTGGCATCGATTGTCGCCTGCTCCATGGCCATTTTCAACAGGGCCTCGTAGCTCAACATCCGATCCAATTCATAGCGATACTCATGCTGGGGGGTTTCGAACTTCAATTGATAGACCAGGGTCTTTGAGTTGAGCATGGTCTTGAGCGCCGCAGTCAGTCGGTGCTGCATGGCGGCCAGAAGTTCGTTGGCCGGGGTGAACTCCCCCTTTTTGGCCAATTCCGTGGCTTTGGTCATCACCTGACGGATCTCATCCGGCTTGACCGGAGGATCACCGGAGGCACCCTTCTCCGCAGCCAAGGTCTTGATATTGCGCAGATAAGCCTCCTCGAAGGTGGCCACCCCGGCCTGCAACCCTTCAAAACGCACCTGTTGATTCCAGGCCTGCTTGGCAGGCCCGGAGGTCAACTGGGAGAGCTTCACCGCCTCCTTGATGGCCAGATCGACCTTCTGCATGGCCTGGTCGATCGCGCCTTTGTCGTGGAGCGCCCGGGCCTCTTCCCGCAGCTTGCGGGTCTGGTCGAGGATCTGTTTGAGTTTCTCATCCCCTCCCTGACCGATCTGGGCGCTGGTGGCCGACTGGACCAGAAAGCGGTCCAGCAGACGGGATTTCTGTTCGAACAGGGGGTGATCGGCCCGGGCCTCCCCGCAGGAGCACCACAGACCCCCCACCCCCAGACCGATGATCAGCAAACGTTTCAACACGGTGCCAACCTCCGTTGCGTCATCTTCAAGGTCACTTGCCCGTGGAGGCGCTCTTGGGTTGATCCTTCTTCTTGGAATGGCACAAACGGCATTCCGAAACCGGGAAGGCCACCTTGCCATGACAGACGCCGCACTTCTGACCCATCAGGATCTGGGCCATGGAGATGACATTCTTGCCTTTCTCCGGAATGAAGATGTCCGGATGACAGTTGGAGCAATCCAGCCATTCGGTATGCCGGTCGTGGGGATAGACCACATCCGGCATGAACCCTTTCACCTCCCGGACGATATCCAGGTCCAGGACCATAGGCGCCTCATTGGGGTTCAAACGGTCATACCGGGGATTGATGGCCTTGTCCTTGATGGCCTGCACCCAGTTGATATTGTTGCCGGCATTGCTTTTCGGCATCACGCTGAAGGCGTCCAGAGGGGGTTGCAGCATCGAGGTGCCTGGCCCTTCCGGATCGTGGATGCCGTCCTTCATGGGGGGAGGATTCCGATCGGCCCTGGGGATCATCAGACGGTTGAAGGTGTTGACAGCCGCCGCCTTGGGCGCGGCGGGAGCGGGTTCCGCCGGCTTTGCGGCAGCGCTCTCGGCGGGCTTGGCCGCATCTGCGGACTTGGCCTGAGCCTGGGCCGCTTCCACGGCCACGGCGACACCAAACCCTGTCAGAACAACCACCAGGGCCAGGGCGATCAGGGAAACACGTTTCATGGAGCAAACTCCTTTCTAGAGCGTCACTTCACCAGTTTCTGAATGGTGTTGCCATGGACCTGGGTTGGGGTATTGGGTTTGCCGGAGTGGCAGATATCGCAGTTTTCCACCGACCAGGCCACCTCGCCGTTGTGACAGCCGCCGCAGAACTGACCGTCGATGATCTTGAGCATGTTGATCTCATTGCCGCCGGCCTTGAACTTGAACCCCAGATCCGCGTGACACACCTTGCAGCGGAAACGGATCCTGTGGAACCAGTGGGGGAAGATCGCCGGACGCATTCCGGCCTTGTCCGAATAGTTGTTGATGACGATATCCCCATATTCGGCCAGGACATCCCCACCCCACAACAGACAGGCCATGCCAAGCAGAAACGCCATGCGGAGCAGACCCAGCGACCGTCCCGGAGCAGGTTTGCTCCCCAGAAACTCTCTTCTCATTGTTCAAATCTCCTGTAGAAATTGCGAACCACCTCGAAGGTAAGCAAGGCTTGATAGCTTTTGTCTCCAAGCTTGTCTTGCAGATATTTCAATTCACTGCCGACCCGCAGATTGATCTTGCCGATATTGTAGCTCAAATTGTTGCGCCAGCTTATCTCCTGTTCCGAAGGTCCCAGAGCGCCCAGAGCCCAGGAGTCCCCGGTCAGGGTGGTGATCATGTTGTAACGCATTTGCGGAATCCCGAAGACACCGACCCGGGTATAGCGCACGTTGCCGCTGGCGGTCTGGGAGGTGCTCTCCAGACCGCTTTTGTCCAGATTCCGCAGCCAGTTGAGAGAGAGACTCCCACCCCAGTTCTCCGCGTCATCGGAGGCGTTGCTCCGGCTGAACTGAAGATTGAACATCTGTGTCTCATTTCCCGGAGTGGTGAGGGTGCGCGAGTCGGTCACGCGCATCTCCGCCATGGATCGGGAGCCCTCCTGGTTGAACTCGTAGCCCAACCCCAGGGCATGAGTGAGATCCTGTTCAAAAAACGTGGAGCGGGTCAATCCGGTGGACTCTTCCAGATTGAGCCGTATCACCGCTTCCTGTTCTTCCCAGGGGAAAGCCCGCTCCACCCCGTGACCAAGCCTTTCGGAGAGATGATGGGTCGCGTTCGCGCCGGAGCCCTGGCTGCTGGCCAGATTGCTGCCGGAGAACCAAAAATAGTTGTACGCATCGAGGGGTATAACGCCCGAATCGTACTGATAACCCACGGATTGGGTCAACCGGTAGAGATCGGTTTCGGTGACTCCGGTCTCCTGGGTGAGCTCCCGGAGATCCTGATTGGCGGCGAATGCGGCGTTGACGTTGTGATGCTGGTCAAAGCGATAACCGGCGCCGAGTCGGCCATTGACCGACCGGGTACGCACCGAACCGCTGCTGGACTGGGTTGAAGCCGATGTGCCGTTGGCATTGATGGGCAGGCCATCCGGGCCGAGCAATCCCAAAGCCGTCTGGGTGCCGGGAGACAATTTGGAGTAGAAGCTGTCGGAGGAGGAGTTGCTGTTGTTCTCCTGGTAGGCCCGAAGGGTGGCGCTGAGCATCAACGGGGATTCCGCGGAGCGCCAGTAGGCGTTGGAGGTAAACTGTTCGAGTTTGTTGGTCTGGAACTCGTCGGTCTCCCGGTAGATCCCCAGGGCCTCGTCGTCGAAATTGCGTTTGAAATTCCGGTTGCGGGTGACGTTGGCCATGTTGTTGATGGACAACTCCTCCATGGGGGTGACGCTGTGGGAAACCACGAGGCTGCGTTCCCAGATCAACCCCTTGCCAAGTCTTGTCCGGCCATTCTGGCGCACCAGACGCGCCGTCATATCCAGATTGTGGTCATCCAGCCGCTTGTCGGCCCGCAGGGTGACCATGTCGGAGGTCCGGTCATCGTCGATGTTCTTGATGCTGGGCAGCACCATGGGCAGCAGACCGGAACCATTCTTGCCGCCGCTGCTGTCCAGGCGTCTTTCGGCCTGCAGCCTGACGTTCATCTCCGCTTCCTTGTCACGGTACATCTGCGACAACCCGAATCTCTGGGAGAGTTGCCCCAGGGAGTCGGTATTGGTGGAGGTGTTGCCGGTGTTGTCCCGATTGAAATAGGCATTGAACGGAAAATTGCTTTCCGGAAAGAGTTGCAAATCCATATTGCTTCTGAGCGATTGAGCCGACAGATTCACTTTTCTTTCCTCGTCCTGGGAACCACTGCCACCACTCTGGTTGGATTGATGACTCTCGGCACTGCGGCTCAAGGTCAGCCCCGTCATGAAATCGGTTTTCCACCGGGCGATATAGGGTTCCATGATGTAACCGGTTGCCCCTTTCCCGGCCAGCAACTGACTGAACCACTGATTCTGGAGGGTCTGAACCTGAACCTCCTTGTTTTTCAGAATGTTTTCCGAAATCCGCAATCCAACCGCGCCGGAGAGGGTCCAGGGAGTATATTTGCCAACCACGCCGTAGCGTTCAGGATCCCAGACAGGCAAAGACGACTCTGCATCCTCTGCCTTGACCGGTGTTTGCGCCGAAATCAGGACCACAAGGACGGCTAGCAAAGATCGGGCATGACAGGTCGAATTCTTCACCTAGATCCATTTCACTTGACTTTGCCACCTCCCGTCTTTTGAGGATGAGGTGTTCCGGCAGACTCTTTCCCGGATTCGGGAAGAGGCAGATAATAGGCCTCGTTGATCTTGACCTTGGCCTTGTCCAGCAACCCCTTGCGGAACTGTTTCCACTGGGCGTCGGCGGTATCTCTCAGGTACAACTGTTTGGCCCTCTGCTGCGCCTCCTCAAAGGTGAGAAGACGGGGCGAGGTCCGTTTGTCGAGCCGGAAAATGGCGTATCCCTCCAGCACCAGCACGGCCTCGGTGATCTGCCCGGGCTGAATCCTGGTGATGGCCTGTTCCGCCTCCTTGGCCAGCATGCCGGAGTGGAGATAATCCATCTTCCCCCCTTTGGCCGCGGAGGGATCCCCGGAGTGGATACGGGCTGTTTCGGCAAAATCCGCGCCCTTCTTGAGCTTTTCCACCAATTTCTCGGCTTCGGTTTTGGCCTTGCTCCAGGCGTCCGCGCCCGCGTCCGGAGTCACTTTCAACAGAATCAGCGACACCCCCAGATCCTCGGGTTCCGTGAACTTGTCGGGATTGGCCTTGTAAAAAGCCCGCAACTCCGCATCTGTCGGATCCTTGACCTTGGTGATCCTCTCCTTGAGCTGGGTCGCCAGACTGCGATCCGCCAACTCCTCCACCAGAGGCCCCAGCATCGCCTCCCGATTGGCCTGATATTCCGGGTTTTTTCCATAACGCTGATCGTACTGGGCGATGCGGCGCTGGATATCCGACTGATCCGGCTGGATCCCCAGACGCTTGGCCTCTTTCACCAGCAGGATCCGTTCCACCAGGGAGTTGCCCATCTCACGCTGGAAGCGTGCCATCTCATCATCGGGAATCTTGCCGTGATAGTACTTCTGGCGCATCCCCTCCTGGACCGTCTTGACAAAGTGGTCCGCCGTGATGGTGACCCCATCCACCGTGGCGAAAGGCGGGCGCTCACCGGTCGGTTGGGCGGTCTGATCCTGGCCGAACCCGGGAGCCGCCAACCCCAGAAACGCCGCCAGAACAAGTATGGACAATCGTGGATGCCGCATTATTTTCAACCCGGAATCAAGCAGGAAAAACAGTGGACCAAAGGTTCTTGAAACCTTGAACCCCCTCAAAATCAATGAGTCACGATAGCGACAGAACACTTATCTGCGATATCGTGACTCATCTTGCATCCCGATCCGGTCCTCTTTACCGGATGCACGGCCATCAAGCCGTCATCCGGAAAAAGTCAGGCGAATCGTTATTTGTTGTGGCAGGCCAGACAGACCGCGCTGCCGGTGTTGCTGATACGCATGAACGACACGTTGGTAGTGGTCGCATCCGCATTGTGGGGATCATGGCAGCTTGCGCACTCCACGAAGGGTTCGTAGACACCCGCGGCTCCGGAGGCTGCGTCACGAGTATAAAGAATGATATCGGTTTTGTCACGAGCGCCAGCCGTACCGCCCGATGTATCGATCCACCAGACCGGAGTCGAGTTGATGGTCGCTCTGTACCCGGCATTGAAGCTGCCGTCTCTCAGGTTGGTGATGGCAACGGCACCATCCGAGGTATTGCTGGAATTCCAACCGCCACCGCCGTACTGGATGCTGATCGGGTGATCATTGGAGATATCGGTACCCAGCTTGGGAATGGGCGTACCAGTCATTGCCGCGCCGGCGGAGGTGGAGCCCAGGGATGCGCCCGAAGCATTGTACCCGCCGCTGCCGGGCTTGTTGATCATCACGTCCATGGCCTGGCTGCCGTCATGGCAGGAGAGACAGGCCAGAGAAACCGAACCCACGGCCACGTTTGTGCCATCAATGGTGGTGGAGTTCAAGGTGGAATAGCGGGTATAGCTGCCGGCAGCCGGGAGGCTCTTGTTCCACAAAGGCGCGGTGGCGGCGGTATTGGCGCCATGCGGGGTATGGCAAAAGACGCACACTTCCGTGGTGGAAGGAGTGGGGGCTCCCGCCGAACTGTACTGGGAGGTGCCGCCACTGCCCAGATCGTGCTTGCTGCCCTTGATGGTGGCCGCGCCCAGAGTGCCGGCGGACATCATCAGTCCAACGGCGACGGCTCCGAAGACCATGGACGATCCAATCAATTTGATACCCGATGCGAAAGAGGTGTTCATGGCATGATCCCAAGAGCTGAATGAAAAGTTGGTTTCCGGTAACGACCCTGGCGATTGCGCCGTTGTCTATCCTACTGCAGCCGGAATGCCAAGAGTCGACGCCCGGAACAATATCAGAAAAAGACCAATAAAAACAATTGCAGAATTGATCCTGAATTCTCGAACTCCCTGCCATCGTTCTCCACAACCGAAAAAAGCGCTCATTCGTTCCAAGAATTGAAAATTCCGAAACGGGCCGATTCTCACTTTAGAGAAACCCGCCTCCACCCCTTTCCGCCAGAGACAAAAGAGACGGGCAAAGACCGAAAAAATCCACATCCGTGGGGGGACAATCTTGCAAAATGTACGTTCCGCCGCCATGATGCTTGCGAAAACAAACCTGCGCCCGCCCCGATGATCCTTGAAACGGACCTTGGGAGCGTGTGCGAATTGGCATGAGGAATGATAGCATATTCGCCATAGAGCGCGGATCGCTCCCCTCGTCACCACGTCTGACAGTCACCCTGTTTGCACCCACCCCCCGGGAGAACACCATGAGAGGATCAGGCCAGATCATCGTGCCGACACTGTTGACCCTGGGAGCTTTGGCCGCTTCCGCCCAGGCTGCAGAAACGCCTGCGGACACCTATTTCTCGTTTGCGGTCACGGAGAACTCCCACAACCATCAGGGAAGCAATCTGTTGTTTCTGGATTTCCAGGAACAGGCCGACCCTTCCCGGATCACGCCGGCGGTGGTCATCTCACCCCGGGTGGAGCCTGGCGCCATCCGCATGGACGGCAGGCTGGACGAGTGGAATCCCCAGTGGTTCACCACCATTGCCGGGCGGGTGATGAACAACTATCCATTGAGCGAATTCTACGACGCCACCCCGGGTCCGATCCAACTGGCCTCGGCCCACGACGACCAGTACATCTACTTCGCGGTCCGCTTCGAGGATGCCAATCACGACGCCTCCCTCAACCGCAAGCGCTGGCTCTTCGACGGCACCCGCTGGCAGGTAGACACCCACGCAGCCATCAAGCCGGACGCCCCGGCTGCGGGGGTGATCAACAAGGATCACGACATCGCCGGCGCGGAAGATGAGGATCAGGTCTTTTTCATGTTTCCCATTGTTGACAAAGAGAGAAATTTCCGGGACGGAGGACTGGGATGCGGAGCCTATTGTCATCCCAATCTGGTGGACTCCGGCAATCCCAAAGAGCATCTGATCGGCGAGGATACCGCGGGCATGCACACCTCCCTGCCCGGGGATCTGGCGGATGTGTGGCATTGGACCAGCACCCGCAGCCATCTGGGCAACACCCTGAAGGATGGTTATCTGATCTACGGCGACGGGATCTTCAACGGTCGCAAGGCGGATGAAGGACAGGCCCCGGATACGGACAACGATCTCAAGGCCATTCGCAAGGAGGGAGACTCCCTGCCCGCCTTCGTCTCCCGGAAGGATTACGAGGCGGGCAACTACAACAAACACGGCTTCCGGACCGAAATCCTCAACCAGGAAGACGCCATGCCCATCGAGGCGGGCATGACCTTTGCGACGATGGTGAGTCTGCCCTATTCCATTCAGCGACCCGGGACCGGAAGCCGGTCGGATGTGCAGGTGATGGCCGTGCATGACGCCGAGAGCCATTTCTGGACTCTGGAGTTCAAGCGCGCCCTGCAAACCAAGGATCCCAATGACCGGGCCTTCGTACCGGGCAAGGACGCCGCCCCGCCCCGCCTGCCCCCCATCGTGCCGGGCAATGGGGAAAACGGCGCCAGACTGTTTGCCAAACATTGTGAATCCTGTCACGGCAAGAAAGGCGAAGGGCGTTACGAAAAGGGTCGCTGGGTGGTGCCCCGCAATCAGCGGGCCTCCGGCCCCCTGATCGCCAAGACCGTCTCCTTCGACCGGATCAAGCGGCAGCGGGCCCTGGCCCATGAGATCAACCCGGACCGGCTGATGCCCTTTGTGCCGATCACCCAGCAGGAAGCCGAAGATATCGCGGTGTGGTTGCAGCGGCAATCGACCCGGGATTGAGAGACGCAAAGCGGGGCATGGGGGAGAAATCCCCCATGCCCCGCTTTTTTTTCAGAAGTTGACATCCCGGAACGGATGCGATTGACGACGACTACTTCTTGTCGTTCTTCTCCGGATAGATCCTGGCCACCCCGCCGTAACTGCCCACCCATTGGGAACCGTCGGAGGAAAAGGCCATGGAGAAGACATTGTTGGAGAAGAGTCCATCCTCCGTGGTCTTCACCGTGAACTTGCCATCCTCGCCCCGCACCGCCAATCCGCCACTGCTGCCCACCCACAACCGGTCCTTGTCATCCATCTGCAACATGAACACATGATTGGAAGGCAAACCATCATCCCTGGTCTGATTGGTCCACTTCTGACCGTCGAAATGGGCCAACCCGGCGCCCCAGGTGCCACACCACACCCCGCCCTTGGAATCGACCGCCAACGAAATGATGTAGTTCGGATTGTAGGCCGTGGTGACTTCGCTCAAACCCTGTTCCTGCTTCTGACGGGCATGATGGCTCGACACCTGACCCGGATCGGTCTCGAACTCGTTTTGCGACTTCACCTTGTCGTAAGGGGCGCCGACCCCCTCCTTGTGGGTCCAGTGCTGCCACTTCTCCTCCCGGAACAGCGCCAATCCACCTTCGGTGGCCAGCCAGATGTCCCCGTTCAACCCTTCCGCCAATCCGTACACCCAGTCATTGGGCAATCCGCCCTGGGTGTTCTCCACGGTGTAGGTGCGCCAGCTCTGACGATTCTTCAGATCCCCGCCCACGATCCGGTTGGCCCCGGACCAGGTGGCGATCCAGACATCACCGTTTTTCGCCTGCAACACCCCGTACACGAAGGCATCCGCCAACCCCTGGGGAATGTTGTAGGTTTCCCATTTTTCGCTGGCCTGATCAAACAGGGACAACCCTCCGCCATAGGTGCCCACGCTGATCCGCTCCCCCAACCGACCCACGTGGAACACCCCGTTGGCCAGCAGACTGCCGTTGCGCACGTCGAACAGCTTGTAATCGTCCTTGTCCAGCTCGTAGCGGATCACCCCGCTGGAGGTTCCCACCCAGACCAGATTCCCCTGGGCGTACATCGCCTTGACATTCCGATTGCCTACACGGAAATGGGTGAATTTCCCCTTGGGAGCGGCTTTGGCCGCGTCTGCGGTCGGGGGCTGGGCGGACGGGGCTTTCATGGCTGCCTGGGCAGCATCCCCCATGGCGCCGGCGCGCAGAGGCTCGGGGGTTTTGGCCGCATCCGCCGGAGCAGTCGGCACCTTCGGATGGACCGGGGAAACCGGATGGACCGGTGAAGCCGGAGCAGCCGGTGCCGCGACTGACGTGACGGGAGCTGCGGCGACAGGCGCGGATCCGGCCTTGACCGGCTTGTCGGCATCGCTCTCCCCCTGCTGATGACCCAACATATAGGCTCCGGCCACCAGGGCAACCACACCGGCAGCCAGCAATATCCTGGTATTTTGATCTTGCACGAACCCGACTCCTTTTATTCCTTGTTGACCAGACCGATACGGTAGACCTTGCCCCGGCTGCCCGCCCAGAGTTCATTGGCGGGAGAGACCGCCAGGGCATAGACGTGCGCGCCGAGAAGTTGATGATTTTGTGGCAGGAAGCGCCACTTTCCCTGTTCGAAGAAACTCACTCCATTACTGGTTCCCGCCCACAGCCTGCCCTGCTGATCATGGACCAGACTGTAGACGATATTGCCCGACAAGCCCTCCTTGCGGGCATAACTGCGCCAGTTTTTGCCGTCGAACCGACTCACCCCCCCACCCCAGGTCCCGGCCCAAATGGCCCCATCCGGTTCCAAAGCCAACGAAAACACGTAATTCGGATTGTAGGTGGACATCCCGCCGGAAAGCACACCCAGATCATGACGATTGCGCGTCCCCAGACCGGTATTGGTGCTCAACGGGAGATTCTCCGCATTGTCGGCTCCGAGTCCGTCCGCGTGGGTCCAGGAGCGCCACTCCCGGCCATCGAACCGGCTGATGCCCCCTTCGGTGCCGAACCAGACCCGTTTTTCCTGATCCACGGCCAGGGCGTACACCCACTCGTTGACCAACTCCTTCACATAGGTATCCATGCGGCCACTGTCGAGATCGAGACGATTGGCCCCGGCCCAGGTACCGATCCACAACCCTCCGTCCGGATGCTGGGCAAAGGAGTACACCCAGTAATCCGCCAGGCCGTGCAGCGGAAAATAGGTTTTCCATTTGCCATCCTGATAGCGGGTCATACCCCCGGAGTTGGTCCCGAACCATTTGGCCCCATCCCGATCCAGACCGATGGCGAAGACATATTCATTGGCCAGGCCATCCTTGCGGGTGAAGGTGTTCACCACCTCCCCTTTTGCCAGATCGATCTCCATCACCCCCACCGAGGTGCCCACCCACAGGCGGTTGTTCTCCTTGTCCACCATGAGGGAGCGGACATAGACCCCCTGTCCCACCTCATAGGATTCCAGGATCACCGGTTCAAAGGTTTTGGCGGCAGGCTGGGCCGTCTGACCGGTTCCGGGAGGGAGTGCCTCCGGGGATGGCACAGGAGAGGCTCCCGGAGCGGCAGGAGTCTTGTCGTCGGCGCGGACCGTCTTGGGGGTCTCGCCCCCGGGTTTGTCCGCCTTGGACTTCTCTCCCTCCCCCGAAGGGGAGCATCCCCAGATCAGACCCAGCATCAGGCATAATGTCGTCAATGTTTTCATCGTTTCATGCTTCTCAGGTAGGAAACCACGTCGAGTATCTGAAAATCGTCCAGAACACCCCGGAAAGAGGGACAGCCGCTTCCCCCCTGGCGAACGCGGTTGAGCAACACCGTGTCCGACCGCAACAAACCATTATGGGGATCGCTCTTGCGGGCAAAGTCGGGACTCTGGGGCATCCCCGGCTTGCCATCCATGCCATGACACGGGGCGCAATGGAGCTTGTACTGCTCCTTGCCCGCGAAAGGATCCGCCGCGTCCGCCTGTCCGGCGAAACCCAGGGCGATCACCCCGGCGCCAGACAGAAACACACGCCTCCGGCTCATGGCTTGTCACCCTTCTTGCGCGTCCCGGCTTTGGTTTTGGTCTCGGCGGCGCTGGGCAGCTTCGCCTCCCAGGCCTGGGCCTGGGCCGGATCGGCCTTCACCCCCGCCTCGCCATTGCGATAGATCCGGACCAGCTCCTTGATGGCTGGAACATGGCCGATTTCCGCCGCCCCCTGGAGCAGTTGCATGGCCCGGTCCGTATCCACAGGCGCGTAGCTTTTTCCCGAAAGCAGGATTTTCGCCAGCACCACCATCGCCGGAGGATATTTCAGACCCGCCCCCTTTTCGATCCAGGCCAACCCCTCCTTTTCCCGATTCTTGCCCCCTTCTCCCTGGATCAGCATCTCGCCGAGCCGCTCCATGCCGGAGGGTTCCCCGGCTTCCGCGGCCTTGAGCAGCCAGACAATGGCGGCATCGTTCTCTTCCGCCAGATCCAGAATCGTCCCCAGGGCGACCATGCCCAACAGATGTCCGGCTTCCGCAGCCCGCTTGAAGCGGGTCATGGCGGTCTGCAGATCATCCTTGCTCTGGGCCAGCAACCCTTCCTTGTAGTCGTCCTCCGGCGCAGCCCAGGCCGCTCCGCCCCACAAACCCAGACAGATCGCCAGACCCGCCATCGCTTTTCTTGTCAGCATCATCAAAGATCTCCTCCGACACACCCAGCCCAAAAGACCCCCTCAATCACATTCTCGACACCTGAGCCTGTTCCAGTTTCCGGTACAGACTGGACAGTCCGATCCCCAACTCCCTGGCAGCCTGCTTCCGGTCCCCGTTGCACTCATCGATGGTTTCCAGAATCAATTGAATCTCCAGATCCCGCAACCGATCCCGCAGGCTCTTGCCATCTTCCACCGGCACCGGTTCATTCCCCCCGCCGCCCCGGAATGGCACGGCGCAGGCGGCCACGGTATCCGGCAGATCCTCCAAAGCGATGCAACCATCTTCCGTGAGAATCGCCGCCCGTTCCAGGGCATTTTCCAACTCGCGGGTATTCCCTGGCCAATGATAGCTCAAAAGGGCCTCCCGGGCCTCCGGCAACAGGTTCAGCACCACGCCGGCCCCCAGCTTGGCGGCATTCTTCTGCAGAAAATGGTCTATCAAGACCTCCAGATCCTGGGTCCGATCCCGCAACGGCGGAATGTGAATGGAGAAGACATTCAAGCGGAAGAACAGATCCTCCCGGAACGTCCCCTCGCTCACCATGGCTTTGAGATTCTTGTTGGTGGCGGCCACGATCCGCACGTTCACCTGACGGAACTGTTCACTGCCCACGGCCCGCACCTGATTCTGTTCCAGAACGTGTAGCAGTTTCACCTGCAAATGCAAAGGCAGCTCACCGATTTCGTCCAGAAAGAGGGTGCCCTGGTCCGCCTCCATGAAGAGACCCTTCTTGTTGCGATCCGCGCCGGTGAAGGCTCCTTTCACATGTCCGAAGAATTCGCTTTCCAGCAGATGATCGGGAATGGAGCCGCAGTTGACCGGTATGAACAGGGCGGCGGAACGGGGACTGGCTTCGTGGATGGCCTTGGCATGCACGCTTTTGCCAGTGCCGGATTCGCCGGTGATCAGCACCGTATGATCGGTGCGAGCCACTTTCTGGATCTGGCGGTCCAGGCGCTGCATGGCCGGGGAGACCAGGGGAAACACCCCATGCCCCCGGATGATCTGTCGCAGGGTACGGTTTTCATCCTGCAGCCGGATCACATTGCCCATCTGGACCAGACGGTGCAGGACATCCTCCTTGCGCAACGGCTTGATCATGTAATCGTACGCCCCGGCCCGCATGGCTTCGATGGCGGTGTTCACGGAGGCGAAGGCGGTCATGATCAGAAACAGGGTATCCATGCCCCGGGCCCGCACCCGTTTCACCAGTTCGATCCCGTCCATGCCCGGCATGCGGATGTCGCAGATCACCACATCCACATACCCCTTGATGATGATCTCCAGTGCATCTTCCCCGTGTTCGGCCTGTTCCACGACATAGCCGGCCTTGCGCAAAGTGCCCGTCAGCACCTGGCGGATCGCCGGTTCGTCATCAACGACCAGGAGTTGCAAAGGAGCTTCCACGAACGCTACCCCCCTCTGTTGTCTACAGGCAGTTGAAAATGCACGCAGGTTCCTTTGCCGACATGGCTGTCGATGGTCATCTCGCCACCATGCTCGGAGATCATGTTGTAACACAATGACAAGCCAAGACCGCTGCCCTTGCCTACCGGCTTGGTGGTGAAAAAGGCGTCCAGGGCATGGATCCGGGTGAACTCGTCCATGCCGGGTCCATTGTCCTCCACCGTCACCCAGACCCACTCCCCGCGCAGGGAGGAGCGCACCAGAATCCAGGGATCCCCGGTCTCCTCCATGGAGATGGCGTCGGCGGCGTTGATGATCAGATTGATCAGCACCTGGCGCAACTGATCCGCCGAGGCATGCACAGCCGGCAGTTCCGGATCCAGCTCCATGCGGCACTCCACCCGGTTGCGGACCCGCTGGTCGAAACGCATGATCCGCAAAGTGGCCACGATCAGACCGTTGACATCCACCAGTTGCCGGGAATCGTTCTGGGGCTGGGAGAACTCCGCCACCTCCCGGATGATCCCCAGCAGGCGTTCGATCTGCTGGGCGATAAGCAGCAGATGCTCCCGGCTCGCCTGTTCATCCGCCATGTCGTCCAGGAGGGCTTCCACCAGACCGGAGATGGCGGCGATGGGATTGCCGATCTCATGC